>JASUSC010000071.1 GCA_030446285.1 Eubacteriales bacterium
CCGCTGACCAGCCATTGCTAACCCTTACGGAAAGAAAAACACGTCACCGTTTGATCCTGCCGCTAACAAACAAAAATGCTGAAGCTGTAGAGGAAGCACTGAAGCAGCTACAAAGCCAGTATGGCTCTCTGTTTCCCCACCTGTTCAAGAGCATCACCGCAACCAATGGAACTGAGTTTACTAATCTGAGCAACCACGGTATTGAAGTCTATTACGCTCATCCTTACTCTGCCTGGGAACGGGCTACTAATGAGTGTCACGATGGCTTAATCAGACGGTTCACTCTGACTTAATGGAAAAGACCAATGTCATCTGGTTTCACAAAAATGGGTTGCATTTAATATTGCAATTTAGACAAAAAGAAGAATTGCACCAACTATTTGGCGAATATCTAACTAAAACAAATTTCTTTCATAAGAGACCTCATCCTTCTTAAGTCTATTGTCTGGTGAGGTCTCTTTTTCTTCATTTTTCTCCCTTTTTCCTGCTTTCACCTACTTAGATTTTACACGGCCCAAAAACTTCCTGAAAACTTTTCGCAGCGAAACTCGCTTCATTTTATGTATCGGGCTGAAAATGATAGATGGTGCCGCTTATACCAGAAGGACCTACTTCCAAAATGCCGTAGGTTAACCCGTCTTCGGTCCGGGGATGAGAAAGAGTACCCGGGTTAAACAACAGCACCCCGCCGTGGCGATGGTTGTAAGGAATGTGAGTATGGCCGAAAACAGCCACATCAATCTTTTTCTCCTCGGCCTGCTGCGCCAGGAGCTGGTAACCGTATTTTACCCGGTAAAGATGACCGTGAGTGAGAAGAATCTTCCAGCCGCCGACTGCTATTACTTCCTCTTCCGGCCCGGGATCGTAAAAATCACAGTTGCCGCGCACTGCATAAACCGGAACATCAAGCTCTGCCCGCAAAATTTCAGCATCGGTTATATGGTCTCCGGCGTGGAGGAGCATGTCAATCTTACCCATAGCCGCCACTGCTTCTCGCATTATTTTTACCCGGCCATGGGTGTCACTTATCACTCCAATGCGCATGGCAGAATCCCCTCCCGCTCAGGAGTTGTCAGCAGCAAAGAGCTGTTTTAAAACGGGTTCAATGGTCCGGAGAGCTTTTCCCCGGTGGCTAACCTTGTGTTTTTCTTCTCCTTCCAGTTCGGCAAAAGTTTTGTCCAGCTCGGGAACATAAAAGAGAGGATCGTAGCCAAACCCCTTATCTCCCCGGGGCTCAAAGGTGATAAAACCCTCACAAACCCCCCGAGCAGTGTAAACTCTGCCTTCCGGAGTCGCCACCGCAATGACGCAGACAAAACGGGCCCTCCTTTTTTCCCAGGGCACTCCTTCCAGTTCTCGCAGGAGTTTGGCATTGTTTTCTTTATCCTTTGCCCTTTCACCAGCATAACGGGCCGAAAATATACCGGGAGCCCCGTTGAGAAATTCTACTTCCAGCCCGGAGTCGTCGGCTAGGGCAGTAATCCCCGTTGCCATTGCCACTTCTCTAGCTTTCTTGACGGCGTTTTCGAGAAAGCTCTTCCCGTCTTCTACTACCGGCGGTAAATGAGGAAAGTCAGCTAGGGTAAGAACCTCTACCCCGGGAGGAAGAAAATCCACGATTTCCCTAACCTTGCCTCGGTTACGGGTCGCCACCACCAGCCGCACCTGCATCACCTCCAATGGCATCTGCCAAAGGTCCCAGCACCTCCTGCTGGTAGGCGATAGCTTCTCTTATCCCCTTTGCCGCCAAATCCAGCATTTGATTCATTTCTTCGCGGTCAAAAGTCCGCCCCTCGGCCGTTCCCTGCACTTCTACCAGCCGGCCGGAACCGGTCATAACCACGTTCATGTCCACTTCCGCCTGAAAGTCTTCCTCGTAGCGCAAATCGAGCAAAAGCTCTCCGCCGACTTTGCCGACACTGATCGCCGCTAAATAGTCCCGTACCGGCAGGGCCGGCAGGGTTCCCTGCTCCACCAGTCTGGCAAAAGCATCCACCAGAGCCACAAAAGCGCCGGTAATGGCCGCCGTCCTGGTGCCGCCGTCCGCCTGAATTACATCGCAGTCCATGATAATGGTTCTTTCGCCCATGGCCGTAAGATCAACCACAGAGCGCAACGCCCGGCCGATGAGGCGCTGTATCTCGTAAGTCCGTCCCCCTAACCTGCCTCTTACCGCTTCCCGGACATTGCGCACCGGGGTCGCCCGGGGCAACATGCTGTATTCGGCTGTAATCCACCCCTTGTTCTCTCCCTTCAGCCACTGGGGGATTTTCTCTTCCACTGTCGCCGTACAAATAACCCTGGTATCACCTAATTCCACCAGGACCGACCCCTCAGCATGCTTTATAAAGTTACGCGTAATTTTCAAAGGACGCATCTCATCCCACTGTCGCCCATCAATACGCATATTCCTGCTCCTTTCTTCAGATGTTGTAGGTTCGCCCTTCCATGGCTAAAATTACCGGGCCTCCCTTGCTCTCTTCGGCCTCCCGACGCAGCTCTTCAATGTTATATTCCGGCCAAAAATGGGTGAGCATGAGAGATTTCACTTGGGTTTTGTGGGCCAGTTCTCCGGCCATGGCCGCTGTCAGGTGACCCGCAGCTTCCGCCTCTTCTTTGCTCTCCCCCGGAAAACTGGCCTCTGCCAGTAGTAAGTCTGCTCCGGCGGCAAAAGAAACCAGTCCTTCCTCCCAGCCGGTATCGGCAGTATAGACCAGGCGTTTCCCTCCCCCTTCTACTGCCACGGCATAGCAGGGGAGGGAATGGCGGGTGGGATAGAAAGTAAGCGACATTTTCCCATCCGCAAGCATTACTGATACCCCTGGTTCTATATTCTGCCTTTGCACATAGTGGCCGTATTTATCTAAATGTCCTCGTCTGTCCTCCGGTTCCGCCGGCAGAAAAACCGGTAAAGGCGTATTCCTGCTCCCGTCCCGGAAAGCCCCCCGCACAGCGTGAATGAGAGCAAAAAGGTCGGCAAAATGATCCCAGTGGAAATGGGTAATGACTACCGCATCCAACTGCCGAAAATCAACGTGCTGCTGGAGGCGGGCAACCACTCCGTGGCCGCAGTCAAGAAGAACGTTAACGTCTCCTTCCTGCACCAAATACCCGGAACACGCTCCCCAAGGACGGGGGTAAGGCGCCCAACATCCTAAGACGGTCAGCTTCATCTTCTTTCCCCCTCAGTTTGCAGGGCATAAACGCAGCAGCCGATAGCCCCGTTGTACCGCGGTTCTGCCGGAACCACCACCTGAACTCCCGTTTCCCGGCGGATAATCTCCACCACCGCCCGGTTGTAGGCCACTCCGCCGGTAAAAACGACCACATCTGAAAGAAGGTTCTCCAGCATAGGTCTAACCCTTTTCCAGATAGTGTAGTTTACACCGGCAGCCAATCTGGCCGGCGGGTGACCTTCGATAATCCTCCCCACCAGTTCCGACTCGCCAAAAATAGCACAGGTGGCGTCCAGTTCCACCGGTTCTTCCAGGTATTCTCCCAGTTCCTCAACCTTCATCCCCAATACCGCCGCCATATTTTCTAAGTACCTGCCGGAACCGGCGGCACAGCGGTCGTTGGTCTGAAAATCCACCAGTCGCCCTCCGCGCACAAGGGCCACTTTGGTGTCCTGTCCTCCTAAGTCCAGGAGGGTAAAATCAGATAAACCCGTCTGGGCTATGGCTCCTAAAACGTGAGCTTTAATCTCAGGAATATCCTTGCCGCCGTGGATTTTTACCGTGTTGCGACCGTAACCGGTGGAAACAATTTTTACTCCCTCCGGCAAACCCAAAGCCCGGAGATCCACCAGCAGGCGTCCTTCCTTAAGCCGCCCGTAGCGCCGGTAAAACTCAACTGTGTCATAGGAAGAAAAAGCATAACTTTCCCCTTCTCTGAGGGCTATCTTTACCGACCGGCTACCCAGGTCAAAACCTGCTACCAGAACCATTCCCCTTCAGTCCTTTCCAGCCAGCATTTCTACAAAAGCGTCCAGGCGCATTTTGGTACGGGCATCCAGCCATTTGGGCTTGTCCCCTTCGATAGTAAGAACAGGCACCTTCAGCCGCTCCCTGATAATCAGGTCCTGGATTTGCCGGTAGCAAAAGCTCTGGGCGTAATGAATGACGCCATCAATGCGGCGGCGGGCAATTTCCCTCTCAATATCTTCAAGGCGCCAGAAAATGTCATAGGGATAAGTATACAGGGCGTACTGCTCCACTAAGTCGTCGGTGGCAAAAGGCATGGAAAACTGGCGCTGCACCTCGTTGTATACCACCCTGGCACCGCGTTCTTCCAGGTAATCATAGAGGTCAGTCATAATCGGAGGCACCCCAATATAACCAAGCCGTACCCGGTCGCGGAAAGGCTCCCGGCGACGAGCCTGGTTCAGAGCCTCTTCCACTTCCCGGGCAAATCTGTCCGGGTTTCCGTTAAAATCGCTGCAGCAAACCTGGAAATAGTGATTTTCCCTGCCGCTGATTAAGTTTTCTTCCCAGGTAAGACGGTCCAGTTCCCAGACCTTTTTTCTCACCTTATCCAGCCTTTTCTTCCACCTGTTAACCTCTGCCCAGTCAACTCCAAAAAAAGCCATTAGTTTCTCAATCTGGCTTTTCAGCAAATCGTAGTCCCTGTCATAAGGGTAGGCAAAGGGTATGACCTCCATCCCGCCGTGAACCAGCGTTTCCATTAAAGCGTGGGTGTTGCTGCAGTCCCCCTGGGTAACGGCAATGATCAAGTCCACCCCTCGCTCCTTCATCACCACGGCGTAAATTCCCTTAATCCAGGCACAGAGGTTACGGGGATACCCGGCCACCTCTGCCTCCTCCACCAGCCGGCGCGGGTCAGGGTGGGAAATAAACACGTTATTCAAATCTACCGGCTCCACCCCGGCAGCATAAAGGACCTCCACCGGAATGGTTGTGGTAAAACCTACCCTTTTTACCGCCTGCCTTTTCATATTTCCGCCTTTTTTACCTCCACATCCCGCAACTGGACAAATGACCTACCTATTTTTTCGAAGGAGTCCGCCGGGCCGGTGAAATAAAACTCATGGGCCCGATAGCGGGAAGTATCAGCATAAATAAGCCCTTGTTCTCTCAGCAGCCGGGCCGCCTCGGCTACTGTCTCCCGGGCTGGATCCACTACCGCCACGCCGGGACCGAGCAGGGCATTAATCACCGGTTGGAGAAAAGGGTAATGGGTACACCCTAAAACCAGGGTGTCAATTCCTTTTTCCTGGAGAGGCTGAAGGTATTCCCTCAGGGCCTCTTCCACCTCCGGCCCTTGCAAAGTTCCTTTCTCTACCAGAGGGACCAGCCGCGGACAAGCCTGAGCATAGACTTCAATCGACGGCTCAATGGTCTGGATAGCCCGTTGGTAAGAGCCGCTGCGTACTGTGGCTTCGGTAGCGATAACTCCTACCTTGCCATTGCGGGTGGCGGCGACCGCTCCTCTGGCCCCGGGCCGAATCACATCCACCAGCGGTACAGGGAATTCTTTCTCCAGTTGGGGAATAGCCACCGATGAAGTTGTATTACAAGCAGAGACTATTATTTTCGCTCCCTTTGCCAGGAGAAAACGGATAATTCGGCGGGTAAGCTCCACAAGCTCCGCTTCCGAACGGGAACCGTAGGGTACGTGAGCTGTATCACCTACGTAAACGATTTTTTCTCCAGGCAACTGGCTGAACAACTCCCGTACTACTGTTAGACCGCCGACACCGGAATCATAAACGCCAATTGCCCCTTCCTTGTTCACTCATCTCTCACTCCAATCTCTTACTGTCCAGTCTTATTATATTCCTCCCCCAAGGATTTACGCTCCTGGAAAAAGCCAAAAATAAAAATAATAAACGTGGTAGCTTTTTACCACGCCTGTTCCAAGTTTCATTTTGAGTATAACAAAAAAGGAAAACAAATTGAAGTCCTAAAGGAATTTTTTCATGAGCTGCGCTTTTTCTCTGGCGGGCGGTCAAAATTAGCGGCAGAAAAGGTAGTAATTCATCTTCTTTCCTATAGTAATATTGAGACAAGGACCGCATATAAATGTGGTGGACAAACCTTTTAAGGGGGGATGGTTGCCGTGATTATGATCAAAAAGGCTACCCTGCGTACCGCTCTCTTCGCTTCTCTCCTGCTTCTGCTGGCCGTGATGATCGGCTGCGGCATCAGCCAGAAAAAATCCGACCCGGCCTCCGAAAAACAGACCGAGACTCAGCAACAAACCCAGCAAAAGGACCAGACTGAACAGAAGGAGACCAGTGAGAAGGAAGAAAAGACACAGGTAGTTCTCTACTTCGCCACCCCTGACGCCCGCGGCCTCAAAGCGGAGAAACGGGAAATCACCAAGGTCTCCGGAATTGCCAAGGCAGCTCTGGAAGAGCTGATTAAAGGCCCCCGCACTCCCGGTCTTAGCCCAACTCTTCCGACGAAAACCAGAATCCTGGGGATAAATATTAAAGACGGAACGGCCACCGTTGATTTCAGCCGGGAAATAAGAGAAGGTGTGGCCGGGTCGGCCGGAGAGCAACTGGCTATCTTCTCGGTGGTCAATACTCTCACCGAATTTCCTACCATTAAGCGGGTCCAGTTTCTGATCGAAGGAGAAAAAATAGAAACCTTAGCCGGTCACGCCGATCTGAGCCAGCCTATTACCCGCAACGAAGCTCTGATTATCCGCTAATCTGCCGTTCCTCATCCGCCTCCCTACTTGGCCAAAGTTGCACCCTGCGCCGGCCGCGGTAGAAAGAAACCACCGCCTCTTTTAGAGAACGGTTCCTGTCCATAATCACCGTGGCCGTGTGCAGAAAACCTTCCCGGAAAAAATAGCGCAAATCCTGAAAACGTACCACATAATGTTCCTCATCCCGCCAGCAGGAAATGTGAAAACAGGGAGTAAAATCCCGGAAAAATCGGCCTAAGGGACTGTTGAGAGCAGCCTCAATAACGGGGTTGCTCTTTTCTTTTTTCAGTCTGCCCCTAAGTCCCACTCCACTGCCCAGGCTGCGGTAATGACCGTAGGTCACCTCTTCCTCCTTTTCTACCAAGAAGTCCCAGCCAAAAAGGCTGTCGAGAGCAGGCGTAACAAAAATTTTTTGCGCCCGCTTGGCAAATTTTTGTCGTAAAAACTTTTCCGCGCGCACCCGCAGTACATAACGGCAAACGAGATAGCCTACCGTCATCCCCCAGGCAAAGTAAGGAGCGAAAGCACCAATAATGGGTTTTAGAAAAGCAATGCTTAAAAACAAGAGCAGCAACGGGTCGAAGAGCATAAGAAGATTAAAGGTAATTTTCTTCCTGGTGAAAGGCCACAAAAGCTGCACTCCGTATGAATTACCAAGGTCGAATAAAATATGACCTAAATAGCCAAGCCCCGCCGCTTGCCACAGAGCAAAAAAGGAAACTCCCGGAAAAACTATTGTCAGCATCGCCGCAATAATCCCCGCAAACAAGAAAAGCCCGAGGAGAGAGTGGGAAAAACCGCGATGGTGGCGCAGGTAGAAGAGGTCTCCTCCTGCTTGGAGCACAATGTCCAGGTCGGGAAAAAGAGATCCTATCAGGACAGCCGCAAGACCGGCTCCCCCCGGCGGTATATATTCTGCTGCTGTTATAGCTATAGCCATACCGGCAACCAAATGCGTAACGGGATCCATAATACCACCCCTTCAGCACGACTGATTATATCACAAAGCCAGGAGCAAAAGGGGTGCTAATTTTCTCCATCTTCGGTATAGAGTGGCATTTTCCGGTTATGATAAAAAAATGTAAGCGTAATACCCCGAAAGGAGGTCAACAGCTATGGACCCTGCATCTCCCTGGGAAATGCTTTCCGATAAAAAGATATGGGAGTTTTTGGGAGATACTAACCAGGAACTCAACCTGGACATCGCCCGCCTTCTCTTCATCGAACTTTTCAGCCGGATCAAGAACTTGGAAAAGGAGAACCACACCCTGAAAATTCTCCTTTTTGAAAGCGGCTACATCGATGAAGAGGTTTATAAAGAGTCGTACCGGGCAGTGGATGAATTCATCCGGGAATGGGACGAACAAAAAGCGGGAGAAGTGGAAAACCTCTCCCGCCTTGGCTTATCCTTCGCCGATTGGGTTAATTTCACCGTTAAAGGTAAATTTTCGTGATACAAAAAGAGCAAAGAGGGGGCCAACGCCCCTCTTTCAGATTGTCGACAAAGTATCTGTCGGCAGTCTTTTTTTGTGAGAAAAACATACAAAAAGGAACATTTTTGTTGTAAAATTGAATCAGAAAG
>JASUSC010000072.1 GCA_030446285.1 Eubacteriales bacterium
TAATTATTTCGGACAAACTCTAACCGAAACCCGAAAACAGGTACAAACTTAAATATTTCAATATCCCATCCCTGATCATAGCTTTTCCCTACCAGGTGATGGCAAAAGCCCTGTTTTTCCCTCTGCTCTTTCTCATTCCGGCAACGCTGCTGGCTACCTGGCAGCGCGGCGGTGGTTCGGTGCTGGCCCTGATTAAAGGACAGGTTGGTGACACGGGGAGGAGGGTTCGCTTGCGCCTTCTCGACGGTTTATCCTTTCCTTTGCGGATGGCGGTGAGGTACGGCCTCGGCAATCTTCTTCGCGGTTCGGTCCTAGTGGTGGGGATAGCGGTGGCGGCGTCCTTGTTAGCTTACGGCTTAGTAGCCAAGGACGCCGTGGCAACCATGGTAGACAAAACCTTTAAGGAGACATTTGTCTTTCGCTACCAGTACCTTCTTAGCGAGTTTGTCACCAAACCGGCACCGGCGGAAGTAGAACCTTTCCTGCTGCTTCCCATGGAGACGAACAAAGGCAAGACCGTGGTCCAACTGATGGGGGTTAACCCGTCCTCGCGGATGATAAATATCAAGAGGGAGGACGGTGAAAAGATAGAGGTGCGGGGCTTGGTTGTTTCCCGGGCGTTGGCTGAAAAGCTCGGGATTGAAAAGGGGGAGCGGGTGACCCTTACCGGAAAGTTAGACGGACGCAAGCTGACTGCTACGGTCCAGGACGTCGCCGATATTCGTGTGGGAAGCTACGCCTTCCTGCCACGGGAGGAATTTACCCGGCTGTTCAAGCTGCCTGGGGGCTCTTATAACGGTTTCTGGGCGGAGAGGAAGCCCGATACCGTCCCGGGAAAAGTCCTTGCTGTCTTCGACAAGGTGGAAATGATGGATTCCTTTGCGGCTTCTATCCAGCCTCTCTATGCCTCCATTGTGATATTAGGCACCATTGCGGTCCTGTTCTCCCTGGCCATAATCTATGTCCTTTCCAACCTCATCCTCCAAGAGAACAGGTTCGCCATTGGTATCCTGAAGATCCTTGGCTGGCGGGATAGAGATGTCAATTATATGGTTTTAGGAAGCAATGATGCCCTATTCTTAGTGGGTTTCTTGGTCGGCATTCCTTCTTTCAATGCCTTGGTCGACTACCTGATGAAAGAGGCGATGAAGGATGTCGATTTCAGCATTTCCTTGAGTGCTTCTCCCACTACTTGGGTGATAACCTTCTTCGTCCTCCTGGCAACCTGGCTATTGGGACGCTATCTTAACCACCGGAAAATCGCCGGCGTTTATCCCACCGAAATATTGAAAGAGCAGATTGACTAAAAACCATTTGGACGCTCGAAGAAAATCGGATACATTAGTAATAGGAAGCAGCCATTTACGGGGTAGGTAGGAAGAGGGAAAAATTGCGCAAATTTACCAAGGAGGAGCTACGCTACTACAATGGCCAAAAGGGTCGTCCTGCTTATGTAGCTTACCTGGGACGGGTTTACGATGTTTCTGCTCTCTCCAAAGATGGTGATCACCAGGCGTGTATTCCCGGAAATGACCTGACCGATATTTTGCGGATGATGTCCTATGAGGATAAAGTTATTTGGAAATTTCCAGTGGTGGATATTCTGGAATAAGCAGGCTGCCTTTGGGGGCCTGTTTTTCTTTGGGCAGGATTTTATAGAATCTGGTAGAATAAATACCAGTAAAAAACAGAGGTAAAAGAATGGTTGAGCGGAAACTTTTTGTTGTTGTTTTTCTCTTGGTGCTTATGCTGACCACAGCAACTGGCTGTCTAGCGGGGAAAAAGGTAGCGGCGGTGGTAAATGGCGAAAAAGTTTACCTGGAAGAGGGGGAGGCCGAGGCCAAAAAAGTTTTGGCCTCGCAGGGAACAAGAGGAGTGGCAAAAGTGTAGGGAGAAGGTGAGAAAGCAAGCCCGGGTTGAGATTAAAATTTAAAGGGAGGGTTGCCGATGCTGGTGGAACTGGAAGTGAGGAGCAACCGAAGGGCGGAGATGATTGACATTACCGACCGGGTGCAGGAGGCTGTTCAGCGTGCAAGAGTAGAGGACGGAGTTTGTCATGTTTTTGTTCCCCACACCACTGCAGGGTTGACCATTAACGAGAACGCCGATCCGACGGTGGTGCAGGACATCCTGGCTACCTTAGAACGGCTTGTGCCCTGGGAGGGAGACTACCGGCATGCGGAAGGGAACTCGGCAGCGCACGTAAAAGCTTCTCTCATGGGGAGCAGTTTGACAGTCCTAGTGGAAAAGGGAAACCTGCAACTGGGGACGTGGCAGGGGATATTTTTCTGCGAGTTTGACGGTCCCAGACGGCGCCGGGTGTGGGTTAAGGTTTTGAGCGAAAAATAAAAAAAAACCGTACCCAGTGGGTACAGCACAAAGAGAAAAGGGAGAGGAGATTAGGCATGTTACCGGCTTCCTGATTTTATTGTAGATTCGGAGGGATTGGCTATCCCACCTTTTTTCCCCCAACGGCCAAATTTTGGGGGTTAACGGGGAAAATAAAGGTTAACCGGTGAAAAGTGAGGGGTGGATGTGTCCTACCAGCTATTTCATTCGCGGGAATACTGTGCCGTGACCTTTCCGTCCACCCACCATGCTTTGAAGGCGGAGAAGGTTTTGGAAGCAGCAGGGGTTGATTTTCTCATCATACCTGTTCCCCGGCACATCTCGGCCAGCTGCGGACTGGCCGTGAAAATTTTTTGTTCTGCCAGAGATGAAGTTAGCCGAATTCTGCAGGAAGCAGGGGTAGTGGTGGAAGGGATCTACGAAGTGAGACGGCAGGAGGGAGACGATGTTTGAAGAATTTGTGGCCCTTGATCTGGAGACGACGGGCCTGGATCCGGAAAGGGACGCCATAGTGGAACTAGCAGCGGTCCATTTTCGTCAGGGAGAGGTGGTGGCAAAATACAGCCGTCTGGTGAATCCCGGTTTTCCCCTGCCCCTGCGCATTCAGAAGCTCACTGGCTTGACAGATGAAGAACTCCAGGGGGCCCCTGAATTTGCCGTCCTCTGGCCGGAACTGCAAGAATTTATTGCCGACCTACCTCTGGTGGGCCATAACCTCTCTTTTGACCTCGCCTTCCTTGCGAAGGCTGCGGGGTGGCAGCCTCTTGGACCTGTTTTCGATACCCGTCGTCTCTGCCGGATTTTTTATCCTACCCTTACCGGCTACAGCCTTTCTCAGTTGGCCCGGCATTTTTCCCTTCCTTCGGAGGGTGAACACCGGGCCGAGCCCGATGCTTTGCGCAGCGGAATGCTTTTTCTGAAGGTAAAAGAAAGGGCTGCCCGGATGAAAGCCGGGGTTCTGCAGTTGATGGTTTCTTCCCTTCCCGCTGGCGACCCTGTGCATCTCTTCCTCGAAGCTATCCTGGCGGAGAAAAAGCACGAGTTTGGCGCTTATAGCCAGCTCTTTGCTTTTGAGCGCCAAGATTCGGCCGGAGAGTTTTTAGGGGAAGAAGAACTTATTGATGAAGATGGCGGCCCGAACAGAGGCTACTTGAATGAAGAAGAAGTGGTAGCCATGTTTACTGCCGGCGGCAAATTAGGGAGAGAACTCCCTGGTTTTGAAGAACGGGAAGGGCAGAAGGAGATGGCGCGGGAGGTGTGCCGGGCCTTCAATGAAGACGGAATCCTCCTTATTGAGGCCGGGACGGGAAGCGGTAAATCCTTGGCTTACCTGGTTCCTTCCCTCCTCTGGGCTATGAACAGTGGCGAAAAAGTGGTTCTTTCCACCCATACCATCAGTTTACAGGAACAAATACGCGCCAAAGATTTGCCTCTTTTGCAAAAAATATGGCCTCACCTCCGCTCGGCGGTAATCAAGGGTAGGGCCAACTACTTGTGCCTGGACCGCTGGTTTCAAACATGGGATGCCCGGCAGGAAGGGACTGCTTTTTCTGATTTCTATCTACGGCTTCTTGTGTGGCTGACGGAAACACTGACGGGGGATCGAAACGAGCTCAGTCTCAACCAGCAGGAAGAAGAGGAATGGTATCAACTGTGTTGTGAAAGCAGCAGTTGCCGGGGACAAAACTGTTTTTATCGTTCTTCCTGTTTTTGGCTCCAGGCATTGCGGCGGGCGCGGGATGCCCATCTAATAATCGTCAACCATTCTCTCCTCGTGGCCGATTTAAAAACGGAGAGCGCTGTTCTTCCCGCTTATGAGAGGTTAGTGGTGGACGAGGCTCACCATCTGGAAGAGGAGGCCATGAGCGGGTTAGGGCTGGAGGTGGGGGATAAACATTTTCGCCGGGTTTTCCGCCTCCTGCTCCGGGAAGAGGGCCGAAATGGCCCTGGACCTAGGGGAATTCTCAGGCTAAAGTTGAGAAACTTTGCTTACAATTCTCTTGTTCCTGAGGTGGAAGCTACCCTCGTTAAGATAGAAGAAGAAGCCAGTATGCTCAAAGCAGCCTGGGAGCAGTTTGTGAAGATAATCGGCTTTTTCCTTACCCCGGCGGGGGAGGAAGTGGGAGCATGCTGCCGGCGGCTGGACGAGTACCTGGCCTGCCTTTTGCCGGAAGAAAGACAGTCTCTAGAAAATGCTGCCGCCAATCTCACCAGCCGCCTGGGCCGCCTACGGGGAGAACTAAACCGGTTTCTTGGTCAACTCGCCCTTCTGGATCCCCACGACGATTATTTGGCGGACAGCAAAGCAGAATGGAAGGCGGTGGCAACTCTTGTCGGCCAGATAGAAGAAGACTGGCAGAAAATTTGGACCCGGGCAGAGGCGGACCAGGTTTACTGGCTGGAATGGGATGGAACACAGTTAATCTTGCGCTCAGCCCCCCTCAAAGTAGGCGAAATTTTACGCGCCAAACTTTTTGAACAGGTAAGGACGGTGATTCTAACCTCGGCCACTCTGACGGTAAACGGTTCATGCAGTTATTTTCGGGAACGTTTAGGGCTGGACGGTATTGCTGGGGAGAGGGTGCGCGAGAGGACCGTGGCTCCTCCCTTTGCCTATGACAGTCAGGCTTTAATGTGTGTGGTGAGGGACCTTCCCCTTCCCGGGGAAGAGGATTTTTCCCGGGCGGTGGCGGATTTTATCGTCCGTCTCTTGGAGGTTACCGGCGGGAGCACCATGGTGTTGTTCACTTCCCACCAGATGCTGCGGGAAGTGTACTGGAGGGTGCAGAGGGAGCTGGAAGAGATGGACGTCCTTTTGCTGGGCCAGGGGATAGATGGGTCTCGCAGCCGTTTGTTGGAAGAGTTCAAACAAGTGCGGCGGGCGGTCCTCTTTGGGGCCAGTACCTTCTGGGAAGGGGTGGATTTACCCGGGGAACTCCTCCGTTGTTTAGTGCTGGTCAAGATTCCTTTCGCCTCGCCGGAAATCCCGGTAGTCTCCGCCCGCCTGGAAGAGATGGCTCAGCAGGAAAAAAGTGGGTTCTGGCAGTTTACGCTGCCCCAGGCGGTCATAAAATTCAAACAGGGATTTGGCCGCCTCATCCGGACCCGGGAAGACAGAGGAGTAGTGGTGGTTCTCGACCGGCGGCTGCTGGAGAAAAAATACGGCCGGGCTATTTTCGGCAGTCTTCCTTTGCGTTCCCACTTCCGGGGAAGCAGGGACGAGGTGTTAAAGAAAATAGCCGAGTGGTTGGAAGGAAAAACTTTTCCCCTTTTGCAAAAGGTGATAAAATAAAATTTGATTATCGGCAGGAGGGTAAGTGGATGCGACGCGAATCTTTTCCCATAACCAGGGACGCCTTTCCTTATCTGCTGGTGTTGCTATTATTGGCGGGGATTTTTTATTTTATTTTTCTCCCCTTATCCATCTTCTTTTTGATTCTGGCCGGTTTTGTGGCTTTTTTCTTCCGCAATCCCCGGCGGACTATTCCGGGAGATGAAAGTCTGATTGTCTCTCCGGCGGACGGGACGGTAATGGAAGTGAGTCGAGTTTACGAGGATTCTTTTCTCAAGGGTGAGGCATGGAAGGTGAGCATCTTTCTCTCCCTCTTTAACGTCCATTTAAACCGGTCACCCATTGCCGGCGAGGTAAAGTTTCGGGCCTATCGTCCCGGAAAGTTTCTCCCCGCTTTCAAGAGTCATGCTTCGGAAATTAACGAAAAGAATTTTGTCGGCATTGAAAAAGACGGGCTGCGGGTGCTGGTAACCCAGATTACCGGTTTGATTGCCCGGCGGATTGTCTGCTGGGTAGAAACGGGCGACCGGCTAGAAAAGGGCCAGCTCTTCGGGTTGATCAAATTCGGCTCCTGCACGGAGATTTTCCTTCCCCTGGACGTGGAAATCACCGTTAAGCCTAAGGACAAGGTTAAAGGCGGGGAGACGGTTATCGGGAGGATAAAGAAATGATCTCTAGAGTGCTTCCCAGCGTGGTTACCCTGGTCAACTTAATTTTTGGCGTCGTGTCCCTGGTGGAAACCATGAACGGCAACTATCCCATGGCTGCTTTGATGGTGCTTTTTGGCATGGTCATGGACGGGATGGACGGGAGGATTGCTCGCAAGCTGGCGGCAACTTCTCCCTTTGGCAAGGAACTGGATTCCTTAGCGGATTTAGTTTCTTTTGGGGTTGCACCGGCCTTGCTCGTCTTTGCCTACCGGACTTCTGATTTGTGGCTGTTAGGGTTAGTGGTCAGTCTCGGTTTTACCCTCTGCGGCGCCGTGCGTCTGGCCCGTTTTAATATCCTCAACATCAGGGGTTATTTTGTGGGCGTACCCATTACCGCTGCCGGAAGCTTAGTGGCTCTCATGGTGCTGTTGGATATTTTTCTCAAAGAACGGGTTCCTACTTTTGTCTTTTTTGTCCTGCTGGTGCTGTTGTCTTTGCTGATGGTGAGCAAGATAAAAGTGCCGAAGTACTGAGAGCAAGCCGGGAGGAAAAAATGGGGAGCGTTTATCACGATCCACTGACGGGACGCTGGCTGATTTTTGCCGGAAAGCGTGCCAAAAGACCGAAAGATACCGGGAGAGAAGGAGGACAAGACGGTTGTCCCTTTTGCCCGGGTAGAGAAGAGATGACCCCTCCTTCTCTCCTCGCTTTGGACAGGGTAGGGGAAGATGTCACCGGTCAGGAAGGTGTGAGAGGCTGGGCGGTGAGGGTGTTTGCTAATCTTTTCCCTGCCCTGTCTCCTGAGGAGGGCGACTACGGCCGGCACGAGGTTCTGGTGGAAACACCCCAGCACGACGGCTTATTGGAAAATTTACCCGTAAACCACGTGGATTTAATCCTCACTGCCCTGTGTTTGCGGGTAGCTGTTCTCGAGGACGACCCGGGGATTCGCTACGTGCAGGTGTTCAAAAATTCCGGGCGGGCTGCCGGGGCCTCTCTCTTTCACCCTCACTGGCAGATAGTGGCTCTGCCTTTCCTGCCGCCAGTGCCGGCGGCGGAGCTGGCAAGGTTGGCGGGGGGACGCGGTAAGTGTCCGGTCTGTGTTTTTTTGACGGAAAAGGAAGTGGTCGAGAGACTGACGGTAAAAGCAGGGTATCATTTTGTGCTTCTCTCGCCTCTGGGTGCCAGGTTTCCCTACGAGATGTGGATAGTGCCCCGCCGCCATGCTCCTTCTTTCCGGGAGATTAAGGCGGAGGAAAAAAAGGAACTGGCCCTGCTTCTTCAGAAAGGCATAAAAGGGCTGAAGAAGGTGCTTGGCTCGGAAATAGCCTACAACATCGTTTTTCACTCCCTGCCGGCAAAGGAGGATCGGGATAGAATCTTTCACTGGCGGGTGGAGTTGTTTCCCCGCCGGGATACCATGGCCGGTTTTGAATGGGGCACGGGGTGTTATATCAATACCGTGCTCCCGGAAGAAGCGGCGGCAAAGTTACGTGAGGCTAAATAAACCCCCGCAGCAAGCGGGGGTTTTGAGTGTTCGTCCGGCATGTCTGCTGAGCCGCTGGGTTGAAAGAAACCCTGTCACCTAACCAGCGGGAAGACAACCCGTGGGCAAGGGCGTCACTGGCCAACGGTGGGCTCTGACCCCGTACATGCGGTTTTGTGAGAGGGGAAAGGCCGCAAAACTCTGCGACGCTTGGCTACTAACTGAGAGCAGGAATTTTCTTTGTCGAAAAATGTCGAAAAATTTTTTCTCGGGACCCTTCTCGCCAGCCTGCTGGTGCTGGCCTTAATTTTTACTGCCATCCCCCTGCCCTTTTTCGGGTCGAATACTGCCCAGGCGGCAGCAGAGAAAAAGCCGGTAGAGCTTGTCGAAAAAAGGACCGCCACCAGCAAGACCTATGACAACGGCGAC
>JASUSC010000073.1 GCA_030446285.1 Eubacteriales bacterium
TCTTCCGATCTATTCTGCTCCCTCCTTTTTCGTAGTTTCTTTCTTCATCCAGTCATTTTCCCTGCCTCAATCAGGATATAATTAACTGTTGGAAAGCAGGACACGGATACGCTTGAAATCGGCAGCACTCACCAAACCACCCTGACGCAGACGTCTCTTTCTGTCCCTGCTCTTTTTGGTCAGGAGGTGATTCTTGCAGGCTTTAGCTCTCTTAATCTTCCCAGAACCGGTAATCTTGAACCGCTTAGCTGCCGCTCTATTTGTCTTCATTTTTGGCATGGCTGCTCCTCCTTTCTGCGTCTGGTTTCGGTGCCAGGATCATTATCATGTTCCTGCCTTCAACCCTGGGTTCTCTTTCTATCACAGCCCGTCCCTCTACCTCACCTGCAATTCGGTCCAGAAGCTCCTTCCCCAGTTCCGGGTGGGACAATTCGCGCCCGCGGAACATTACGGTAATTTTTACCTTGTCCCCATCTTCCAAAAAACGGTTAATGTTCCGAACCTTCACCTGCAGGTCGTGCTCCTCAATGTTGGGACGGAGCTTGATCTCCTTAACGTTGATAATCCGCTGTCGTTTCCGGGCCTCCCGCTCCTTTTTGCTCTGCTCGTACTTGTATTTACCGTAATCCATAATGCGGCAAACGGGCGGCTTAGCCTGAGGAGCCACTTCCACCAAATCCAAACCTTCCTCCTCCGCCCGCCGCAGAGCCTCCCTCAGGGACATAATCCCCAGTTGCTCCCCGGTGCTGCTGATCACCCGTACCTCTCTGGCCCGGATCTCTTCGTTGACACGCAACTCTTTGTTAATAACTTCCACCTCCTAAAAACCTAAAAAGCGGGTGGACACACTCCACCCGCACAATTCTTCCCTCTCCCTTAACCTTACTGGCAGCCTGCGGCGCCGTAAGGTGAGAAGCGCGGATGGCTTCTACTTCCTCCCACTGGCAGCATATTCAATACACGCCTATTTTATCATGGCTTCCGGTAAAAAGGCAAGATTTTTACCGAAATTTAATTCCCCTAACGAAATTTAACCCTTATGACCACAATCTCCGGCCGGTTGCCTATACGCACCGGTGGGCCCCAGGTCCCGTACCCGGAAGAAACCACCAGGTAGAAGTTCCCTTCTCTGAGCAACCCCCAGTCCTCCCGAAAAATGCGAGAAGTGATAAGACCGATGGGCCAGAACTGCCCGGCATGGGTGTGACCGCTCACCATGAGGTCCACTCCTGCGCGAGCGGCCTCTTCTACCTCTACCGGCTGATGGGTGAGAAGGATGACAGGCCGTTTCCGGTCAACCCCCTGCAGCAGTTCCGCCACCTTTTTCCGGGGCGGCAACTGCTGGGGACCGTGTCCCCTCTCGTCCCGACCCGCCACGTAAATCCCCTGCGTCAACACCCATTCATCGCGTAACACCTTTATTCCCGCCGCTTCCAGATGGGCTATCGTCTCCTTCAGGCGTCCACCGTAGTATTCGTGGTTGCCAGGAACGGCATATACCCCTAAGGGCGCCCGCAACTGCCGCATAACGTCAGCCATTCTCTTTTCGGCAAAGGGAGCAGGGTCTTCATCGATAATATCGCCGGCCAGGAGGATGAGGTCCGGCTTTTGCGCCTGGACCATCTCCACCATCTTTTGCAAACGTGCCCGGGTCATCACCCGGTCGATATGGAGGTCGGAGACAGCCACTATTTTCAATTCCTCCCGCCCTGGCACCTCTTTGGGTACGGTTATTTCGTACTCCCGCACCACCGGCCGGCGGGCATTCACCGTCCCGTAGGCGAGGAGGACAACCACCAAGAGAAGAGCCAAAACTCCCACAGTATATGCCGGCACCGACGGCCAAGAAGCCCCTGCCAGCCGCAGACCAAATCTGGCCAGGTCAACCACGGCAGCAATGAGGAAAAAGTAAATCATGGCCACAAACCAGTAGGACCCGCCCACAAGAACAGCGCTGGCAATCGGCGCCGGCAAAAACTTTTCCCCCGCCCGGCCGAGGAGATAGGCAAAAGCTATCGTCCAGAAAATAAGCCAGTAAATCCGGGGGCTAAGTCCTGGTACAAACCGCCCCAGCGCCTGCCAGCCCCTAAGGCCGATGTAGTAGTTTAACAAACCGTAAAGGGCCAGAAGAGCAAGGCCGACAAACACAAAAAGCTGCCGCACCGGGCGCCACCTCCTGCCTTCATTTTTTCACAGGCAGGGGTAAAAAACAATCCTTCTATTTAGCTTTCTTCTCTTTTCTCTCCCAAACCGGCACTAGATATGAGACGGAGGAAAATGTCTTCCAGGGTTCGGTCACTCACTTCTCGCAATTCTTCCAGAGTGCCCACTGCTACCAGCCGCCCCCGCACAATAATACCCACCCGATCACAAAACCGTTCCGCCACATCCAGGATATGCGTGGAAAAAAACACTGTTCCCCCTCCGGCAACAAACTCCTGCAGGATATCCTTGGACTTTTTCGCACTCAAAGGGTCTAGTCCGGTGAAAGGCTCGTCTAAGATGAGAATTTGCGGCTCGTGAATGAGAGCCTGCACCATGGAAAGCTTTTGTTTCATTCCATGGGAATAGCTTTCAATTAACGCATCGGCCACTTCCAGCAGTTCAAAAGTCCTCAACCAATACTCTATTTTCTCCTCTTTTTTCTCCACCCGCCAAATTTCGCAGACAAAATCCAGAAACTCCCGCCCGGTCAGCTTCTCAAAAAGCATGGGCACATCGGGAACGTACCCCAAAATTTTTTTGGCCTCCATAGGGTTCCGCACGATATCAAAACCGCCCACCTCCACCCGCCCGGACGTGGGAGAGAGGAGGCCGGTCATCATTTTAATAGTCGTGGTTTTCCCTGCGCCGTTAGGGCCGAGAAAACCGAAAATCTCCCCCTTGTTAACTTCCAGATTCAGACGGTCTACCGCCACGGTATCGCCATACTTCCGAACCAAATCGATTAATTTAATGGCTGCCATTCTAAAACTCCTCCAGCCAAAGTAATCAGCAGCTTTCTAATTTTTCTACTCGCCACAAAGCCTCCCGGTAAAAAAAGAAGAACATTACCGCGCTAACAACTACTGTAGCAATAGCAGCCCAGAGAAAAGCAGTTACCCGTCCCGGGAACAGATAAGCCAAAAGCAACCACACGCCTACCAAAAAAACACTGTACACGTACTCGATGGCAAGAGCAAAATACGCGGCTCGCCCCGTAGGAACCTCGGCAAAATTGTCCCAGTTAAAATTAGGAAAGAAAAGCCCCGCCGTAAGCCACAAGGCCCCAACTGCCGTCGATACCACCAAGCTCAGCACTGTGCTGAAGAAAAAAGTAGCCAAGTGAAATTTCACCAAAAAAGTAACCAATCCTCCCAGAAAGAGAGAAATAATTAAATTGCCTATCTCCCATACAAAGAGGCGGCTTTGGAGAATAAGCCTCGGAGAAACGGGAGAAGCGAGAAGCGAAAAGAATGCTTTCCCTTCGCGGTCTACGGCTAAAAGCACTGCTAGCAAACTACCAGCGTTTTTGGCCAGCAGTATCGTTACAACCACCACAAGGACATCGGATGAAAACCAAGCAGGCAGCTTTGATGCAGAAGCCTTAAGCCCTGCAACTACCCCAACCAGCCAGGAGTTCGCACCAACCATTACCATAACAGCCGAGAGAAAATCTCGCGCTCGATAGCGCATGAGAGTAAGCAAATCTTTCCTCACTAAAGCCCAGAAAACCCCTCGATCCTTGAGAACGGAAAGGATACCAGCAACACCGCTCCTTCGGTCTGCTGCCCTGTTGGTTTCTCTCGCTAAATCTCCCAAAGGTAGTCCGTCCGCATAACCGCTGATAAACCAATGAACAACAGTTGTCGGCAAAAAGAGGACGGCAAGAAGAACGACACTAGGAAAGAACCTGTTGGCAAGAGCGTATAAGGCTGCTTTGGCAGCTAAAACATGGGGCAAAAAAGAAGCCGTAAAAAGAGCCTTCAATAGCTTCGTTTTTTGAACAAACATTGCTACTTTATGGTAATAATTGACAACGAAGAAAAACAGTAAGACAGCAGCTATATCTGCGACCATTAAGGCGAAATTAAGCACCTTTTGCCGACGAGGGGTTTTTAACAGCCCTAAGTATACGGTAACTAAACCTAATCTACCTACGTGTCCCACGTAAATTGTCAGTAAAAAAGCGATTAAAAGGACAAAGACAGAAAAGATCCCCACACCCCCAGCAGGAAGGGCGAGAATAGCCGGAATAACCACAAAAAAGAAATGGGGAAACCAGAGAAAAACGCCCAATTCCAGGAGTTTAGCGTGGAAAATGCTCGCCGGGGGAATCGGCGTGGAAAGGTAATACGAAAATTCCCTCCCTGACATGAACTCGAAAATCTTTCTGCTCCCACCGGAGACAAAAAGCCAAAGGTGGAAAAAGAAGAAAAAAGAGAGGGGGAGAAGCTTCTCTTCCGCCGGTAGACGATTCAACAAACGTGCTGGATTTATCCGCCACCAGATGAGAGAAAAGATGAGGAGGGAACAAAAGAAAACAGCAGCGCCTCCTGCCGCCGCAAAGTGCCACACTTTAGCCGGCTTTGGCCTGCTGCGGAAAAAAAGGGTGTTCACAACCGATAAAACACGGATTTTCAGCAACAAGGGCAATATCCGCCCTGGGAATCGGGATTTGCTTTTTATAATCATCTTCCCTTGCCCCTTCGAAAAACATCTCAGCATTCCAGTCGCTTAATCGTAAAGCCCTAAATTCGTTTTATGCCGCTCTTAGAAAAACGCTCAATGCAGGCGCAAGTAAAAGTTTACAATAAAGGCGGCGGAAACTATCCACATGACCGGGCTTACCTCCCGGGCCCTTCCTGCCAGCAGTTTTACCAGAACGTAGGAAACAAAGCCAAAGGCGAAACCGCTGGCAATGCTGAAGGTAAGGGGCATCATGATAATGGTCATGAAGGCAGGAAAAACCTCCGTAAAATCATCCAGCTTGATATGGCGGATTTCGGTGAACATGAGGACTCCCACTAAAATCAAAGCCGGCGCAGTAGCAAAAGCCGGTACCAGGGCAATGAGGGGTGCGAAGAAGAGGGCTACTAGGAAAAGAATCCCCACTGTTACCGCGGTAAGGCCGGTCTTACCACCTTCCGCTACCCCGGCGGCGCTTTCGATGTAGGAGGTTACGGTGGTAGTACCGAAAACAGCACTGATGATGGTTCCGAAAGCGTCCACCGTAAGCGCCCGGCCGAGATTTTCCACATTCCCTTCTTCATCCATAAGGCCGGCTTTGCGGGTAACCCCAATGAGAGTGCCGATATTGTCAAAAAGTTCGACCATAGTAAAGGTGAAAATAATGTTGAGGAGGCCGAATTCCCATGCGCCAGCAATGTCCAGTTTCATAAAGGTGGGAGCAAGACTGGGGACTTTCAGACTGATAATATCACTGATTTTGGCCGGCAGCGATACCTGACCGGTCAGCATGCCGAGAAGGGTGGTGAACATGATCCCGATCAAAATAGCTCCTCTAACCCCTCTGGCCATCAGCAAGGCGGTGACTAGTAAGCCGATTATCGCTAAAAGTACCGAGGAGTCAGTCAGGTTACCGGTGGTAACAAAAGTGGACTTATCGGCCACTACAATGCCGGCGTTTTTCAGCCCGATGAAGGCGATAAAGAGTCCGATACCAACCCCTATAGCCGCTTTAAGGTTGTCGGGAACCGCCCTGATAATAGCCTGCCGCACTTTCGTGACGGTAAGAAGCAGGAAGAGAAGACCGGAAAAAAATACCGCTCCCAGCCCCACCTGCCAGGGAAGATGGAGTTTCCCCACCACGTAGTAAGCGAAAAAAGCGTTGAGCCCCATGCCAGGCGCTACCGCTACCGGTAGGTTGGCCCAAAGTCCCATCAGCAGAGTGGCCAGGGCAGCAGCATAAATGGTTGCAGCAATGGCTGCTTCTTTGGGAATGCCGGCGTCACTCAATATTCCCGGGTTGACAAAAATGATGTAAGCCAGGGTAATAAAGGTAGTGGTACCGGCTAAAAGTTCTGTCCTGATGCTGGTTCCCCTCTCCCGCAGGTAAAAAATTCTCTCTAAGATCCCGGTTTTCATTTCTGCGCTCCTTTCTTCGTATTTTTAGCCAACATTTTTATAATAATAACAACTGCCAACAATGGTCAATAACAACCATGAATATTACTGGCTTATAAAAACTAAGAAAATAATTTTTACCAACAAAAAACAAAGAAACCGTGTTCCTTTCGCCCATCCTCCCCTTGACGAAAGGCCGGCTGTAGGATATACTATTTAGCGAAAAGAAAAGCGCAGGGGAGTAGCTCAATTGGCAGAGTACCGGTCTCCAAAACCGGGTGTTGCAGGTTCGAGTCCTGTCTCCCCTGCCATTAAAAACGCAATAAATAAGCCCTCCGGCAATGTCCGGGGGGCTTTTGGTCACATTTTGGTCACATTTTGGTCACATTTTGATTACTCTCTCTATTGCCCGGGCCGCTTCCCGCTGCATTGTCAGTAACACGTGGGAGTAAATATCCAGCGTCATGCCCACGGTAGAATGGCCAAGCCGTTCTGATACAATTTTTGGGTTGATACCAGCCTTCAACAGCATAGTGGCGTGAGTGTGCCGCAGGTCGTGAAACCCAAGCTTTAAACCCAATTCGGCAGCCTTCTCGCTAAACCTGGCGCTTACTGTGTGGGGATTGAGCGGGCTGCCGTCCTCCCTGCAGCACACCAGCCCGTAATCTTGCCACACCGGGCCAGCAGCCAACCGCATTTCCCGCTGGTGGACCCGGTGTTTTTTTAGCCTTTCTACCGTCGCTGGGCCTATCTCTATGGCCCGGCGACTTTTTTGTGTTTTCACCTCTTTAAACTCCAAGGCCCCCGTTAGTCTATTTTTACTCAAGGCCCGGCGGATGTGCAGCACCCCCTTTGCCAGGTCCATGTCCTCCCATGTCAAGGCTAGGATCTCCCCAAGCCTTGCACCGGTAGCAAGGGCCAAGTATACCGGTATCTCCAGGAGGCTACCCTCAAAAGCTTTCAAGAGCAACTAGATTTCCTGCTCCCCAATTACTCGACATTCTTTCTTGTTCCGCTTCGGCGGGGTCACAGCATCAGCGGGGTTGGTTGGTATTAGCTGCCATTTCACCGCGTCGTTTAATGCTTTGTGCAGCGTGGTATGGACATGTCTCACCGTGGTTGGAGAAATATTCCCCTTCTTCTTGTCCTTCCTTTCGCCTTCCAGTATGGCAGCGTACATTTGCTGAATATGGACCGGCTTCAACTTGGCCAGCGGGATATGCCCTATATGCGGTGCAATGTGGTCACGCACGTGCTGGGCGTAGTTGGCAGCAGTTTTTGCCCCGATAGATACCCGGTGTGTTTCCAGTCACTCTTGGAGATACTCCCCCACCGTCGTTTTAGACGGCTCCAAGTAAGTACCACGCTCCACCTGGGTCACCATTTCCGCCAACTTCGCTTCGGCTTCTTTCTTAGTTTTGAAACCCCTCATCCGCTTTTGCTTTCTCTTCCCCGTTAGCGGGTCGCGGCCAACGTCGAAGACGATGTCATAGACAACCCCTTTTTTAGTTTCCCGCTTGACGATACTCCCGCGCACCGTCTTCCCCTCCTTGCCCAGATTAGCGGTTCGACTGCCTGGCGGTGAGAGCTAACAACAAAAGCGCGTGATTGCCAGGAGGACAAACCAGCCGCAAGTGCAAAGGAAAGCCTTTACTTGGCCGCACCTTCTTCCTCGTCAGGCACATACACCAGCAAATCTCCGGGCTGACAGTTGAGTTTTTCACATAGGCGAGCAAGAATATGCAAGTCTATTTTTTTTTCATGCGGTCGTAGTACAAAAGCCGCAAAGCATCAGGGGAAATGTTTGCCTGCTTGGCGAGATGCGAAAGGCGAATCCGCTTTTCTCCAAGTATCGCCAAAAGCCTGCAGCTAATCCTACCTAATTGGTTTACTCCTCATTCCTGCTTGTTATGGTAGTAGAGGCAGCAGTAGGTGTCAATAAGGCAAACAAAAAAGTTGTAGAAAGACCAGAGTTTCGTTCACAATACTTTGATAGGTTTAAACAGATATTTAAAAGGGTGGGTA
>JASUSC010000074.1 GCA_030446285.1 Eubacteriales bacterium
GGTGAGAGAATATTTCTCTGTAAAGAGGTGGATAAAAATTAGGAAAACAAGCAACGCCATCTCCCCGGCTACCGGCAGCACCCGTACAGCCAAAAGGCCGGCAACAAACCCTAAAACGTTGGAACCGGCGTCTCCCATCATGTAGCGGGCTTTGAGATCACCTGGGAGATAGGCCAGTACCATGCCCAGACAGGCGAAAAGAAACTTTTCCTCCGCCTTATCCCAGACAAAGGGAAGAAAAAGCAGGGAAAGAAGAATAAAACCCTTGGCCGCCCGGCCCGGTCTGAGATCGAGGAGATTGAGAAAATTGGTGGCAAGGGCCACCAAAAGTATCCGGGCTAAATACAAGAGAACAAAAGCCGGGGTTATTGTTATTCCTCCCGCCGGCAAAAGAACATAGGCTGCCAGCACTCCGCCCGTCAGGGCTTTGAGAGCCCCGGTAGTGAGTTCTCCCCGTCGGAGAAGGCGGGAAAAGTGGCCTTTGAGGCCGGAGGCTTCCCGGCTGCCGAGAAAATCGTCCAGCATTCCGGCAAAGCCCATCAGCAAAACGCCGATGAGAAGGCGGTTATCGGGAAAAGGAACGGATAAGCCCAGACTTGCCGCTACCGCCACAACTACATAGAGAAGAAAAATAATGAAGGGAAACATAATCCCCGCGCTTAAAGGGATTTCTTCCTGGCGGTAATTGGGTTTAACAAAACCACTGGCGGCGATCATCCGAACAAAATACGGCCTGATTGCTACTGTTAACAGGAAAGCCAAAAGAAAAAAAAGAAGGGTTAGCACCCTTTCCACCCCTCCCCTACCTGGCAAAGGCCTTTTTCAACAACACCCTGGCAACATGGCAGAACTGTTTACCCCGGTGGAGAAACCCTCGCAGGTCACGGCCGGTTTCGGCATGGCGCATGGCCGTTTCCACCTCCATAATCCGGTAACCCCGCCGGGCCACGTCGATGGTAAGCCCTACTTCTACGCCGTAACCGCTCTGGAAAGGGAGAATAGCCTGGAACACCTCCCGAGTCATAGCTCGCTGTCCGGAAAGAGGAGCTTCCACTTCCAGGCCGGTAAAGCGACGGATACCCCACTTTGCCAGCCCTTTCACCAGTCCAAATCCGGCCTTGCGAGTGCTTTTGGGAAAACGGGCTATGGTCATGTCGGCCAGACCGGCCAGCACCGGCTGAATGAGCTTCTGCACTTCCACCGCCGTCTCGCCCACGTCGGCATCCAGCAGAACCACCACCTGCCCCGTCACTTCCGCCGCCCCCCGGTTTAAAGCTCCGCCCTTGCCCCGGTTGCGCCCCAGCCGGATAACTCGGGCTCCCGCCGCCTGGGCCAGTTCGGCCGTACGGTCGGTGGAAGCGTCATCCACCACAATCACCTCATCCACCCAGGGCACCTGCAGTACACTCCGCACCGTCTGGTATATCTGCTTTTCCTCGTTGTAGGCTGGTATGAGTACACTCACCCGGGGTCGGTCCACACTTACCCCTCCTGTCCTACTGCCGGGGCAAACTGTTTGGCCGTTTCCTTGACGCCATAATCGCCGGTCAGGGCTTTCTCAATTGCCCAAACCAGGGACAGTTGGCCGGCCGCCGTATCAGCATGGTCAACAGTGGTTATCCTGGCCTTCTGGTAAGTTTTTATGTAAGAAACGCGCACGTCGCTGCTTTCTACTCCATAAACGGGAATTTTCAACTGCTGAAATCCGGTTATTACCGGCAGATCAAAAACTTCCGCCAGATTTCTTTCCTCATCCGGGCTGCCGCCAATCACAACCACCGCACTCAGCGGAACACCGTACTCGCCGTCTACCCTGATAATTTCCTGAGCTACTAGCTGATCCAGGAGCTCTTTCTCCTTACCCGTAGCTATTAAAGCAGGCAGTCGCGCTGCCACCGCCTGAACCAGCTCTTTCTCCGAGACTTTCCCGTCGAGATTGAAAAGCTTGGCAATTTCCGCCCTCTTGCCAGCGTCTTTCTCCCAGCCACTGCGAAAGGTGGTTACGGAAACCACAGTAGCTCCGCTCATCCGCAGGGTAGCTACGAGCTTGTCCCGAAAGGGAAAAACGTTGGACTCCACCACAGCAATCTGCCGTCCCGCCAGCCGGTCTTTTATCAGGAGAGGTAGAACACTCTCCTCAAACTCACGGTGCTTCTTTACCTCCTCCTGCAGCCGGGATACTTCCCCCCGGTAATTTTTGTTCTCCTGATTGAGCTTCTCGTAGTCCTGGCGCAGGCTGGCAATAATTTTGTTTTGATTCTCGATAAGAGTATCGCTGCCGAGAACACTGGTCCCAATGAGGATTCCCAGCCCCAAGGCAAGGAAAACCGCCACCAGGGAAGCGATGTGATACTTGAGGTCAATAATCATCGGCCGCGCCTCCTGCCTGCGAAAAACTACAATCGCATCAGTACTTTAAATTTCAGCCACAAGAGGTGAAGGGTTGAACGGACGGTAGGAGAAGCCAGGGCTACAATAAACACGGGAATGAGGGCTGCGGCCACTATTTCGGCCAGATACCGGAGGCGCAAAGGCTGCCGGTACAGTTTGCTTACCCCCTTGGCATCCACCAAAATAGAACCGACCTTCAAGCGGACAAGAAAAGTACTGGCCATTCCTTTCCGTCCTTTTTCCAGAAAATCGATCATACTGGAATGGGTACCTACGGCAACTATCAGTTCTGCTCCCTTTTCATAAGCCAGAAGCATGGCAATATCTTCACTGGTGCCAGGGGCAGGGAAAACTTTTGCCGAAAGCCCTAACTTCTCCACCCGGGCCAGCCCCGGCGCCCGCCCGTCCGGGTAAGCGTGAACTATTATTTCCGCCCCGGAACGCAGGGTTTCATCGCTAATGCTGTCCATATCGCCAATAATAATGTCTGGCTGATAACCCATTTCTCGCAGAGCATCAGCCCCGCCGTCCACCCCAATTAAAACCGGTTTCATTTCCGAAATGTAGGTGCGAATGGCCTGCAGGTCTTCTTTGTAATTTTGACCCCGCACCACAATCAGGACATGCCGTCCCCGGATTTTAACCCGGGTGTCGGGAATATTTAGGGGGCCGAGAATAAGCTCCTGCTCCCGCTGGGCATACTGAAGGGTGTTGCGGACAAACTCCTCTAACACTTTCCCCATATTCGCCCGGGTTTCTTCCAGTTTTTTTCTGATCATCTCCGGCGTAAGAACCGTTCCCCGGGCTAAGAGCTTACCGTTGCGAAAAACGCCGTCGCCAATAATCTCTATTTCATCCTCTTCCTGGATGATCTCCATTATCTCTTTTCCCACCTCATCTAAAAGCAAAACCCCCCCTTCCACCAGTACCAGGGGGCCCTGGGTGGGATACCGCCCGGAAATAGAGGGTGCAGCATTAATCACCGCTTTTACCCGGCAGGCCAAAAGGGACTCTGCCGCCACCTCATCCAGGTCTTCGTGGTCGATAACAGCTATTTCTCCTGGTTGCAAACGTTTCACTAAATTTTTTGTTCTCCGATCCACCCGTGCAGTCCCTTTTATACCCATTGTCCTTCACCCGTAAAGAATTTATCACCACAAATCACCGAGTATTCTAATTTCAACCTGTTTCTCCCCCAACATTTTACCCCATTGATTTACAAAAAACAACGTGCCATTTTTTTAGTGGAAAAGCCCGGTTATAAACCGGGCTTCTTAGCTTACTTTGGAACTGATCCGCAGTTTGTCAGCTACCATGGCGATGAACTCCGAGTTGGTAGGTTTGCCCCGCTCCATGTTAATGGTGTAACCGAACATGCGGTTGATAAACTCCACGTTACCTCTGTCCCAGGCCAGTTCAATAGCATGGCGAATAGCTCTTTCTACCCGGCTGGGGGTAGTGTTGTATTTCTGAGCAATAGCCGGGTAAAGTTCTTTGGTGATGGCTCCCAGGAGACCTACTTCTTCGACGACCATGATAATGGCGTCCCGCAGGTACTGGTAGCCTTTGATATGGGCCGGTACACCCATTTCATGGATAATGTTGGTTACGGTTACATCCAGGTTCTTCGACTTTATCGGAGGTATATAGGAGGGAACGGTTTCCCCTTTCACAAGCTGTTTAATCCGGGTAGCCAACACGTTGAAGTCAAAGGGCTTCAGTATGTAATAGTCGGCGCCCAGGTCAATGGCCCGCTGGGTGATGCTCTCCTGACCAAAGGCCGTAAGCATTATTATTTTAGGTCTTTCTTTGTTCCCGGACAGCTTCTCTAAAACCCCTATTCCGTCCAGGTGAGGCATGATAATATCGAGAATAACTACATCCGGCTTGTGTTTTTCAATCATTTCCAGAGCCTCTTGGCCGTTATTGGCTACCCCGACCAGCTTCATCTCTTTTTCATTGCGGAAAAATTCGCGCAGGAGTTCGCAAAATTCCTTATTGTCGTCCGCAATTAAGACTTTGATCGTTTCTTTGTCCATTCTTGATACCTCCTGTAATATTTTTCGTCTTTCCGGGTATATGCTATTCGACGCCTGTAAAATATTTTCCTGCTCAGAGGTAAAAAAAGCTAAAAAACGAAAAAATTTTCGGCAATCCGACAAAATTTTTCTTTTTTCACAGTCTTTCACCAAAGAAAAAGGAGGGATTTCCCTCCTGGTGTAGCCCAGTTTATGGAAATCCCTCCCTTTGTTCATCTCCTCTAACATCCATTCTATCGGAATACCGTATCCTTTCAAAGGATCGTTGACAAAAACGTGAGTTATCGCGCCTACTATCTTGTTGTCCTGAATTATCGGGCTGCCGCTCATTCCCTGAACAATGCCACCGGTAAGCTCTTTAAGACGGGGGTCGGTAATCTTAATAATCAGTCCTTTGCCGCTGGCGCGCTGTTCAGGTAAAACCCGTTGAATTTCGATTTTAAACTTTTCAATTTTGTCCCCTTCTACAACGGTAAGAATTTCCGCCGGTCCTTCTTTTATCTGGTGAACCAGGGCTACCGGCAGGGGCTTGCTATAATAAGGATTTTTCAATTCCCCTTGGAGAGTTCCAAAAATACCGCAACGGGTATTTTTTTCTATCCGGCCGCTGATCTCTTTTTTATCATCGAAAACGCCTATTTTCTCTCCCGGTTTTCCCCGTCGTCCTTTTTCAATGGCCTGGACGTAAGCTCTGACAATTTTCCCCTCCCCTAAATCCACTGGTCGGTTGGTGTCGGCATCGGCGATAATATGCCCTAAGGCTCCGTACTGGCGGGTCTGTGGGTCGTAAAAAGTCAGCGTTCCTACACCTGCTACCCCATCCCGCACCAGCAGGCCGATGCGGTATCGTCCCGTTTCCCGGCAGCGGACAGCCGTCAGGCGGGTATGGAAAGTTTTTCCATTTCTCTTGATTTCCAGATCCAATTGATGCCCGACGGCTCCTTCTTGATTAACGAGCTGCATAATTTCGTTGTCACTCTTCACCCTAACGCCGTTAATTTTTAAGATGAGATCCCCCGGCTTTAGACCAGCAGCCCGAGCCGGGCTTTCTTCCTGACCGTCCTCCTTTTCCACTGGAGCAAAGCCTACCACCATCACTCCTTCGCTCTGCAACACTACGCCAATGGAATGACCGCCGGGAACAAGCCGGTAATGGGGAAAGACCTCCACCGCCACCTCTTTAACCGGAATTAGGCCAAAAAGAAACAGCTTCAGTCTTGCTTTTCCCGGCTGCAGAGCCACCGGAGCCCTTTCCAGGGAAGCAAACATGGCCGTTCCTTCCGCCTGGCAGGTAAAGAGGTTACCAAACCAGTCTTTACTTCCCTTTAACCGCAAGGACTCCCCCACCAGCAACTTCTGTTCGTTCGGAACCAGAAAAATTCCCCGGACAGGCGGGCTAAAACTAAAGAGAAGAAAAATCAGTACCACCAGCAACCCTAACACCTTTTTTTTCTGCGGCACCCGCATCCCCCCTCTTTTTTCCATGAGGAAGATTTTCTTCCCCTAAAGCCATAAATCTGCCTCTGGGCCTATTAACTTTTGCTAATCATAGAATTTCCGCGATTTTTTCTCCTTATGCCAGTTAAACAGTGGCTGGTCTACCATAGAGAAAATTTAAAAAAAAAAGCAGCCCCTGATTCGGGCCGCAAAAAACAAAAAAGCTGCTCTGAGCAAGCAGCGGTTTGGAAAAGCCGGTTTTGCATTACGATTTATGAAAAGTTGACTTCTTCCCTTTCTCCCTTTCTTTCCCGGTTTCCTCCGCGCTAAGTCTCTCGAGGCCCACATCATTCAGGATCTGATCAATCAGCCTGTCCATGGACGCTCACCTCCCGCTTTTATTAAGTTTTTTAAGGGAAGGCACTATTTATTATATGCCAATAGTCAAAGAAAGAGCAACCGGTAAAAAATCAAAATCTGGAAAACAAGCAAAAGCCCGGCCGTTTCTGATGCAGGTATTCTCACTTTATCCTGCTCTTCGGCGCAAAATTGAGAAAAACAGGCTAAAATTACCTTTTTTCTCCAGAACCGCGATGGCGGTAAAAAGGGTATCGGCGGCTAAGAGAAGCATTAAGGGAATTACCGGGAACATATAGCGCCCCAGGGGAACAAAGAGAAGCTGCACAAAGGTAAAATAAAGGGGAACCAGGGCCAGCAGCTTCCTCTCCTTTCTCTCCCAGTTGCGCACCAGCCCCGCCCAGCCCAACGCCACCAGCACGAGGTGCAGGTACACCGTCTGGCGGTAGTTGAGCCAGGCCGGCACGTAGCCCCACGCCTGTCCCCAGAGGATTTTGAACTTTCCCACCGTGTACCAGCCCAGCCAGCGCAGGGGCTCTTTTCTCAGCCCTTCACCGATACGGCGCAGGGCCGTCTCCGTCCACTTGTCGGGCGGCACGTTGGCTATGATGGAAGAACCAATATTGTCGTAGGGGTCGTACAGGTCTGTGCCCCGCAGGAGAGGATTACCACCCTCGGTGCTGAAGGGGACAAAGCGATGGTAAAGCAGGTAGTTGCGTCCCCACCAGGGCAACATGACCAGAGAAAAGGAGAGGAATGCCGCCAGAAGATAAGGAAAGTAGCAGCGGATGGATGTCAGGCCGTCTTTGAGGTAAAAAAGGAGAAGCAGGGGCGCCGGAGTGGGACGGATGAGGGTGGTGAGGGCGAGAAGAGCTCCGGCAACACCGTGAAGAAAACTATTTTCCCGGATGAAAGCCTGATAAAAAACGGACACGGTAAGGAGCAAGAAAAAAGAAAACAGGACTTCTGTCATAAACCTGCCTGCTGCCGCCACCGCCGGCGGATAAAACGCAAAAACAGCCGTCGCCACCAAGGCTTTTCTTTCATCCCAAACCCTCTCTCCCAACAGGTAAATAAGAAAAGCTGTGGCCGTACTTAAAATCGCCTGGGCGAGAAAAACTAAAGATAGATACTGCTGCCAGCTCAAGGCCAGGACTTCTTTGGCAAGATACAACCCGGCGAGAAAAAGAATGTAGCCCGGGGTGACAAAAGCGTTGGGACGGCTATCGTTGTAGGCTAGGTACCCCTGCTCTACTAGGCGTACCGCCGCCTCTACATATCGCTGTTCGTCCACATCGGGAAAAGGACGGGAGACAGCAGGCAGCATCTTCAGGCGCACCAAAAAGGCTATAACTAACAGCACCAGTAAAATATTCCTTTTTCCCCTCTCCATTCCTAATCCTCCCGGCCTTCTTAGTCCCGCACTTTTACTTTTGCCGCCCCCCCTCTCCTTTATTCCTCAACAAAAAACCCCGGAGAGAATATCCCTCTCTGGGGTTTTCCTGCAGAAGACCTATTTCTTTTGGTTCAGATACTCCCCTGCCACTTTCATGGCGCAGTATTCCCCGCACATGGTACACGTTTCCACATCGTCCCGGTTGCGCTCGCAGCGCAGGCGCCGGGCTTTTTCCGGATCGATGGCCAGGGAAATCTGTTCCTCCCAGTTTAAAGCCTTGCGCGCCCGGGCCATGCGCTCGTCCCATTCCCGGGCTCCCCGCACACCCTTGACAATATCAGCAGCGTG
>JASUSC010000075.1 GCA_030446285.1 Eubacteriales bacterium
AAATCTGTCCGGCAGCCCTAACCGCAAGACGGGGAGGTGAATCCCCTCTTCTTCTAACAGTTCGAGTACAGCGCTGCCGAACCCCCCAGCCAGCACGTTCTCTTCCACGGTTACAATCAAGCCGGTTTTTGTCCCCCAGGTGAGGATAAGCTCCCGGTCCAGGGGTTTGACAAAGCGGGCGTTGATAACCGCCATAGTCACTCCTTCCCGGTCCAGGACTTGCGCCGCTTCCAGGGCCGGATGAACGGTGTTCCCGACGGCAACGATGACTCCATCCCTTCCCTCCCGGAGCAATTCGCCTCGGCCAAGGGGAAGGAGGGAGGGCTCGTCCGTCAGCTCAACGCCTACACCCCTGCCCCGGGGATAACGGAAAGCCACCGGTCGCTGGGCTGAAAGAGCTGTAAACAGCATGTCCTGCAGCTCCCGCTCGTCTTTGGGAGCCATGACAATCATGTTGGGAATATGACGCAGGTAGGAAAAATCAAACACCCCCTGGTGGGTGGCGCCGTCCTCTCCCACCAGCCCTGCCCTGTCAAGGGCAAAAACCACCGGCAGTTCCTGCAGGCAAACATCGTGGAGGATCTGATCGTAGGCCCGCTGGAGAAAAGTAGAGTAGATAGCCACTACCGGCTTCAGCCCTTCCACTGCCATGCCGGCAGCCATGGTCACAGCGTGCTCTTCGGCAATGCCCACGTCGAAAAATCGCTCGGGAAATCTGGCCGCAAACCGGTTGAGTCCCGTTCCCGAAGGCATGGCAGCGGTAATAGCCACGATGTCCTCATCTTTTTCCGCCAGTTTTACCAAGGTTTCCCCGAAAACATCGGTGTAAGAAGGAACGGCACTTGCCGGCGTCTCCCCTGTGGCAATGTCAAAGGGACCGACGCCGTGAAACTTGTCCGGGTTTTTTTCCGCCGGCGGATACCCTTTACCTTTGCGGGTAACCACGTGCACTAACACCGGTTCTTTCGCTTTGCGGGCGTTCTTGAGAACCTCTTCCAACTCTTCCAGATTGTGCCCGTCAATGGGACCGAAATATGTAAAGCCCAGCTCTTCAAAGAGCATCCCTGGAACTACTAGGTATTTAAAGCTGTCTTTGATTCGTTCCAGAGTTTTGAGAACGGTTTTACCAATGGTGGGAACGCGGTTTAATAGAGCTTCCAGCTCGTCTTTGCTGCGGTAGTACATGGGGTCGGTCCGCAGGCGGCTCAAATAAGCGGAAACGGCCCCCACATTTTCCGAAATGGACATCTCGTTGTCGTTGAGAACCACAATAATTTTGGTCCGCTGGTGACCGGCGTGATTGAGCGCTTCAAAAGCCATCCCCCCGGTGAGGGCGCCGTCGCCAATCACCGCCACCACGTCAAATTTTTCCTCGCGCAAATCCCGGGCCAGAGCCATTCCCACCGCAGCCGAGATGGAAGTGCTGCTGTGGCCGGTATCAAAGGCGTCGTGAACGCTCTCCCGCCGTTTGGGAAAACCACTTAACCCTCCGGCTTGGCGGATGGTCGGAAACTGCTCCCGACGGCCGGTGATAATCTTGTGAACGTAGCACTGATGACCCACATCCCAGATTATCCGGTCCCGCGGCGAGTCAAAAACCCGGTGCAGGGCCAAGGTTAATTCCACCACTCCTAAGTTGGGAGCAAGATGACCACCGTTGGCCGCCACCACCCGAATTATTACATCGCGTAGTTCCTCTGCCAGCCGGTAAACGTCCCGCACGGAAAGTCGCTTTAAGTCTTCTGGCGAATTGATTTGGCTCAGCAGCGGGTACTCTTTCTCCCACTCAATCATTTTCTTGCTCCCTCGCCTTTTCTTCTGCCGCCCTTTTTGGTCAGACGAACGGGTAGAAAACTTTCCGCCCACGACAGAGCTCTCCCCACGGTAAAAATTATGGTTTCCGCTCTATCCATAGCTATCTTCTTACCCAGAGCTTTGCCACCCACCATGAGAGCGCTGATAACCCCGGCCATAGTCATGCTGGCCAGGGTACTGTTGATGCTCGAGTTTGCCGCCACTAAACGGAGAACTATAGAAGCTCCTAAGGCTCCGCCGACAATGCTGGTTATATCGCCGATAACGTCGTTGGTCCAGTTGGCCACCCGATCGGCGTTGCGAACGATAATTACCGCCTTGTCTGCCCCTTTAATCTTCTTCGCCCTTTTCGCATGGAAAGGGGCTTCTTCTGCCACTGTGGCGGCAATACCGATAGTGTCAAAAATGACATGCACGCAGACGATAAAAAATAAAAAAACGAGGGACAGCACCACGCTTTTCAGCTTGGCGACAACCAGCTCCGAAAAATATGTAAAGGCAGTGGCCAGAACAAAAGTGGCCACTCCCATTTTTACGGCATTGAGCCATGCTCTGTTGCCGTTCTTATTATTACCCAAAAACTTTCACCCCATAAAAAAATAACACCTTAATGGTAAGTGGCAACGAGCAGAGTAAATGTTGTGGCTTAAGGTCCAGCAGGTTTTCCCAGACAGTCACCGGCCGTCGCCGTACCGGCGGTTTCCCTTTAAGACCGTCTCGGCAGTGTCGCCATCTGCCGGGCTGGATTACCACTTAGTCCACACTTTAATCCCCTGCCCGCCCCGGAAAAACCGGACAGCCTAGGAGTTTTCCTCGACAGAGCGGAGCCTGCTTCTAGCCTCTTTTGCAGCGATGGTTTCAAAAAGCAGGTCCGGAAAACATGGGCCCCTGTTTTCCGGCCTGTTAATCTTTTATCCACCACCGCCACTCAAGGCAGGCTACGCTGCACGCAACACCCTGCCGTAGCAGCGGTATCACATGCAGGTTTTACCCAAGCCGCAGAAAAGAGAGTAACTTTCCGCGCACCTGGGCCTCCGCGGGGGAGGGGTCCACGCCTGCATGCCATTGCAGATCGCCCCTGCCCCCTTACTCCCAGCACCAACCCGCGACTGGGCGTCGCAAGCCAGCACCAGGAACTTCATCGATGTGCCCTTTGGCGGATTTTTAGGCCCGCCTTCAAAGCAGGCCGCTCCGACTAGGATACTGCGCCACTTACCATATTAATCCGGGGAAAGCTTTTCGGAATAGTATTATAACACCTTCACCCGGCGGAATAAATGGTGAATTTTAGGCAAAAAAGGCGTTTTTAGCCTTTTTTCGGCTAAAATTATCTGCCATTTATTCTACTAAATAGTATATCGTGGCCGGGGAAGCCGGGACAAGATAAATTATGATATACCTTTCCTGAGTTTTCCCCCGCCGCTGGTGATAAAGGTCATCGACTAACTGGTTTAACACCTGGGCCTGCTTACCGGCCGCCCGGCGAACGCCAGCAGCGTCGTACGTAATTTCTGCCAAAAATTTCACCACCGGGCCCGAGCTTTTATTTCAACTTCAGATCCACAAATCCCATTTCCAGAATCAATTTTACAATATGTTCGGCCGCCAGAATATCTTCCAGCGAATTGGAGCTGGCCGCAACTACAGTAATACCTGTGTTGTGTTTCTCCGCCGCCGCGATAGCCCGTTCTGCCGCCGCCCGGGAAGGAGCCATCCCCCGTTTGTGCATGGTCCGGCAGATGGTCCCGGTAAGGACGGCCGGCGCTCCTTCGTTTAGGGCAGCGTCAAAAGCCACTCCGCCGGAGTGGGTCACGGCTACAACCACTTTGTTTTTAAAATCGGTTAACTTAACGGTCTCCGCTCCCAAATTGGGCAGAGCACCTACCAGCTTCGCTCCGGCCCGCTCGATTCCCTTGATGACCTGGAGAGCCCTGTTTTTCCGCTCTTCTTCCGAAGCCACCCGCGGTTCGGTAACAACTATTACTTCCGTTCCCAGCTCTACCGCCTTCTTCCCGGCGAGATAACCCACATGTTCCGGGTTTACCCGCACCGGCGCTAAATTGAAGTCAGGACTGGCGCCGTACACCGCCGTTGCCCCAGCGTCTAAGGCCGCTTCCAGGGTAGTGGACATGTCGATAATGTCCACGATCATCACCACATGACCGCGGCGGGCTCCCTCCACTGCTCCCGTGGCATTCACAGTCAGCTCAACAGATTTCGGCATAGTCATTCCCCCTGCTATTGGTTTTAACTTGCAGGATAAACTAACTATTAATTAATTGTAGAAAAACAGGATTTCCAGAAAGGAGCACAAGAGATAAAAGCCGTCTTTTTTCCCCCGCTTTCATTTGGCGCGGAAAGGTAAAGGAGTGAAAGCTTTCCTGGCAGTTACAAAAAAATAAATAAATTTATGGTTTTTTCACCGGACTTTGTCTGCCTCCATCTCCACTAAACGGGCTGCAAGAACACCGGCGGCGCCGCAGGCTAAGAAATATTCCTTGTCTTCCTGCCAGCCCCGGCCCATGGTGCTGACCCGCAATCCGTAGGAGGCCAGGGCTTCAGCAGTAATTTCTTCGGCCTCGATTTCCACTACCTGGTGCTGACGTTGCAACCCTGCCTCCTCCAGTTGCCGGAAGACGAGTTCCCTCTTCTCCCCTTTCAGCACCGGTAAAGGCAAGTAACACGGGCGCAAAGCTACCTTCCCCAGAGCAGTAAGAGTATGATGGCTCAATCCGTGGTGCCGGGGACGGGGATCGGCAAAACTGAGGCGGGGAACCGCCACCGGCCGACTCTGGAGAGTAGCGGCAGCGTTAATCACCTGGCCCTGTTCGATACCGGTAAAACCGAAGGGGGTACCCGTCCCTACGATGCCCGGTCCCATACCCACCACCGCCACCTGGGCCGCCAGCACATGCCGGGCGGCCAGCAGGCCGCTGTAAACATTTACCGCTTCCAGGTCGCCGCCAAAAGCATGTCCCACCGTAACCGTGCCGCAGAGGAGCCCCTTTTCTTTCAGCTCCATCACTGTGCGGCTGAAGGAAATGGGCAACGCCGCTCCATCGGTCATCACGTAAGCCACCCGGCATCCCGGCAGGGAACGGGCTACTACTGCCGCAACCACCGCTAGCATACTGTGCAGGGGAGCAGCCACCACTACCAGTCCTCTCGCATCCCGCGCTTTTTTTATCACCTGATGATGGGGACTGGCTTCTTCCTCTACGGCTAAGCATTTCAACTGTAAAGGAGTGTAGCGGAGCTTCATAATGTGCCCGGACCCGTCCAAATCCAGAGAACCGTCACCGTCGAGAGAAGCGATGATAAAATGATAGCCCCCGCTCCCCAGGTTGAGGTGGCAGGCAGTAGTGTTGAGCAACACTTCTTCTCCTTCGCAAACAGGTCCCGTCAGTTCAGGATAACATATTGCCTTTTCTTTTTTTGCGCCGTCCGCAAGAACTACTTCCACTTCCCAGCAATCTTTGCGCCGGGAAAGGATACCGGTAACCCGGCCCTTTCTAATCCTGATCCGGCCCACCCGTCTCGCCTCGCACTCTCGATTTATTTCGACATATTTCGACATAATCCTTTTTTAAAATCCTGGTTGGCACAAATAAGAAATAATTTCCATAACCCAGAAGTAGCAATTTTCCCAATCTTTTATCCTTATATATTCTTCCGGAGTGTGCTCCTTTTCCAGACCAATACCCAGATTGACCGTGGGAATACCCAGGGCGTTGAGAACATTGGCATCGCTGCCGCCGCCTCGGCGCTTCACCACCACCTCAAGCCCTACTTGCTCTGCTGCCACTGTCGCCAGTTTCACTGGCGGCGCTTCCGGAGATAAGTGGTAAGAAGGATAAAGGGTTTCAACCTCTATTTCCCCTTCTCCCCCGAACCTGGCACAGGTTTGCCGGAGGAGAAGGTTCACCACTTCGGCCAGTTCTCCTAGCTTTTCCTCGCGGTGGCTGCGCATATCCCCCGCGATTTCCACCAGGTCTGGGACAATATTGGTCGCCTGTCCGCCCCGGATTACGCCGGGATTGAAGGTGGTGTCGCCGTCCACCCGGGCAGGGGGAAGCAGGCGGACAAACTCCGCCGCCACCCTGATGGCGTTTATCCCCTCTTCCGGGTTGACCCCGGCATGAGCCGAACGGCCCCGAATCCTGACCTTCCAAATGTCTTCTCGGGGTGCGGCGTTGATAATGGTTCCGGGTGGTCCACCGCTGTCCAGGACAAAACCCATGTCGGCTTTTACATCGCCGGGCTTGAGAAAACGGCTGCCGAGGAGTCCGGCCTCCTCTCCCACCGTAAAAAGAAAGACAATTTCCCCGTGGCGGACATCCCCTTCCCGCAGCCGCCGAGCCACTTCCAGCAGAACAGCTACACCCGCCTTGTCATCAGCCCCTAAGATGGTACGCCCGTCGCTGCGGACAACCTCTTCTGCCACTACGGGCTTCACCCCGGCGCTGGAGGTCACCGTGTCCAGGTGGGCGGAGAAGAGGAGGACGGGGTTTTTCTCCGCGCCCCGGCCCGGCAGGCGGGCAATGATATTCCCGGCGTTACCACCGGTTGCCGTCGCCGCACCGTCCTCCCGTACTTCCCAGCCCAGGGAAATCAGCTTCTCTTTTACATAGTTGGCCAGGGCCCGCTCGTTGCCGGAGGGGCTGTCTATTTTCACCAGGTTAAGAAACTCCGCCAGCAGGGGAGAAGACACAGAGCAACCTCCTCTTTACTTCTTGGCAGCAGTTTTAACGATTTCCACTAAGTAGCGGGCGCTCATCTCTAAGTCGGCAATTTTTATGTACTCGTCGGTGGTATGAACCCGGCTCATACCGATGCCCAAGTTCGCCGTTGGTATCCCGTAGTGGTTGAAATAGTTGGCGTCACTGCCGCCTCCGCTGCTTTTTAACACCGGTTCAAGCCCTAGGGCACGGGCCGCCCTCACTGCCAGAGCCACCGGCGGGTCGGACTCTTTGAGGGAAAAGGAAGGATAAAGAAACTCCACCTTCACCTCCGCCCGGGCGCCGTGTTCGGCCGCCGTGCGGAAGAAAGCCTCTTTTATTTTTTGAGTGTAATGGTCCAGTTTCTGCCCGTCCAGGCTACGCACTTCCCCTAAAACCCGCACCATATCAGGGACAATGTTGATGGCTTTACCCCCTTCAATTATCCCCACATTGGCCGTGGTCTCGGAATCAATGCGGCCCAGCGGCAGCGAAGCGATAGCTTTCGCCGCCACGGCAATGGCATTGATCCCCTCCTCCGGCGCAATGCCAGCATGGGCAGCTTTTCCAACAACAAAGGCCTCAATCTTGTTCTGGGCTGGGGCCCTGACGATAATGGTTCCCGGCGGGCCGTCGCAGTCCAGGACAAATCCCATCTCGGCTTTAAGGAGAGAACGGTCTAGGTGGAGGGCTCCCCGCAGACCCTGCTCCTCCATAACGGTAAAAACCGCCTGAATAACGCCGTGGGGCAGCTTTTCTTCCTGCACCACCCGCAGCATCTCTAAAATGGCCGCTATACCTGCCTTATCGTCTCCACCTAATATAGTATCTCCAGCCGAACGCACCACTTCACCGTCCACTACCGGCTCAATGCCGCAGCCGGACTCCACCGTATCCAGGTGGGCGCTGAAAAAAAGAGCCGGCAGGCGGGAATCGGTGGCCGGCAAAGTGGCAACGAGGTTGCCGGCTTCCGTCCCCAATTTTTCTCCGGCCCTGTCTTCCACCACTTCCAGTCCCAGACCGGTGAGTTTCTCTTTCAGGTAAACCACCATTTTCTTCTCCCGGCCAGAGGGAGAATCTATCCTTACCATTTCCAGAAATTCCTCTAATATGCGTTCCCGGTTAACCATCCCAACAATCACCTCTCCATGATTTTAAACCTTTTCCGGCTGGAAAACAAGGTTTTACGAGAGAAGGTAGCCACGTACTGGCAGTTCTTTTTTGTCTAATTAGAATTAAACCACGTCTTTCACGATTTTCATGATTTTAGAGCGAGCGATTTTTCGAGGCCGTTACCTGCCCTTAACGCAGGAGCCGGAGCAGCAGCCGGGGCCCGAACAGGACGTTCGGGCCAGCCGGATTTCACGGC
>JASUSC010000076.1 GCA_030446285.1 Eubacteriales bacterium
TTTTCTTCGCTTTTTGCTAAAATTTGCAAACTCCTCGCCATAAATAAAACACCGCTTTTAGGTTTGGCTGCCTAAAAGCGGTGTTTGTCTTCAAGCTGAGCCGCCCCAAAAGGCGGCTTTTTGATCGAATAGAGGAAAAAGACGGGGGAGAGAATATTATGTTCGGGTTTGAGCCATAATATCCGCCGGGAAAGAAGGAGGTAATGGTGTTGGCCGGTACAGTGGTTTTGGCCCGGGAAAGGGAAGAAGAATTGCTGGCGGTGGGAACGGAAATTTTGGAGTTGGCCCTGGCGAAAGGGGCTCCGACGGCGGAGGTTTACCTGGAAGACAGTAGTGAGTTGTCCATTGAGGTCAGGGAAGGAGAAGTGGAAACTTTTAAAAGGGCCCGCGACCGGGGCGTGGGTCTGCGGGTAATAGGGGAAGGCAGGCTGGGGTTTGCCTACACTACTGATTTTTCTCCTCAGGGACTGACCCTATTGGTTGAACAGGCTCTGGCAGCTATGGCCCGCAATCATCCCGATCCCTACTTGTTTTTCCCGGCACCGCCGGCAGAAGGATACCCTGAACTTTCGCTGGTTGATCCTGAGCTTTTGCAGGTACCGGAAGAAGAGAAGATAGCTTTGGTCCTACGGATGGAGGAAGAGGCCCGGAGGCGAGATACGCGGGTGCGGACGGTGGAGGCTGCCAATTACGTTGATGGTGTGGCCCGCGTGGTCCTCATGAATTCCCGGGGAATAAAAGCTTCTTATGAAACGGCTTACTGCGGCCTGTATGCAGCGGTGGTGGCGGAAGAAAGGGGCGATGCTCAGACTGGTTTTAGTCTCCGCTATTCCCGGCATTACCGGGAGCTGGACCCGGCAGCGGTGGGGCGGGAAGCGGCCGACAAAGCCCTGCGCATGCTAGGAGCAAAGAGCGTTGCCACCATGCAGGTACCGGTGATTTTCGATCCCTACATAGGGAGCAGCTTTCTCGGCCTCCTGGCCCGTGCCCTTACGGGGGAAGCAGTGCAGAAGGGCAAGTCCCTTTTCGCCGGTCGCAAGGGCGAGAAGGTGGGGGCGGAATGCGTAACCATTATCGATGACGGGACGCTGGCGGGAGGACTGGCTTCGGCGCCTTTCGACGGGGAAGGGGTAGCATCCCGGCGGACCAGTCTCATAGAGAAAGGATACCTGACCGGTTTTCTCCATAACAGCTACACGGCGGCCAAAGAAGGAAGTACTTCCACCGGTAATGCGGTGCGGGGAGGGTTTAAGTCCACGCCGGAAGTGGCGGCTACCAACCTGTATTTACAGCCGGGTCCGCAACCGCCGGAAGAGTTATGGCGGGACCTGGATAAGGCTTTCTACGTCACGGAAGTCTTAGGTATGCACACGGCCAATCCCGTTTCCGGAGATTTTTCTTTAGGTGCAGCCGGGATTTTAATAGAAAAAGGCCGCCTTACGGTTCCGGTTAGGGGAGTGGCTATCGCCGGCAATATCGCCGAGTTGCTGCAGGATATAGATGCGGTGGCTTCCGACCTAACCTTTTTCGGGAGCAAAGGGTCGCCCACTTTCCGGGTACGGCGTCTGACGGTAAGCGGTATGTAACTTCTCTATGCAAACTAAACATTTTATGTTAAAATGTCAGGGGATACAGCGGTATCCCCTTTTTCCATACTGGTTAGTGGAAGCAAGGAGGAGAAAAATGGCCAGGGTACTCCTCATTCACGGCCCCAATCTAAACCTTCTCGGCCGGCGGGAACCCGAAATCTACGGTACTCTTACACTGGAAGAAATCAACCGCAGGGTGCGGGAGCTGGGAGAAGAATTAGGGCTGGAAGTAAAGTGTGTCCAGTCCAACAGCGAAGGAACGATAATCGATGCTATCCAGGAAGCAGCAGCGGAAGGGTTTGCGGCGGTAATTATCAATCCCGGTGCCTACACCCATTACAGTTATGCGATCCGAGATTGTATTGCGGCCCTGTCTTTGCCCGTGGTGGAGGTTCATCTCAGCAATATTTACGCCCGCGAAGAGTTCCGCCACCGTTCGGTAATTGCCCCGGTGGTGTGGGGGCAGATCAGCGGTTTTGGTGCCTTAGGCTACCTGCTGGCGCTCAGAGCGGTGGCGGAAAAGATTAAAGCGGAGGGCCGGTGATGGAAGTAAAGGAGAAAATACGGCGGGTAAGGCAGTGGCTGGAGGAGAAAGAATTAGACGCCTTATTGCTCACTCATATGGTAAACGTTCGTTACCTGAGCGGTTTTACCGGCACTGCTGCTGTTCTCTACATAACGAAGGACAGGGCTTTGCTGCTGACGGATTTCCGTTACACCGAGCAGGCCCGGAGCCAGTGCCCGGACTGGGAAGTAGTAGAACTAAAAAACGGGCTAGATGAGTGGCTGCCGGAGGCCTTGCAGGAGGACGGCTGCCGACGGGTAGGCGTGGAGGCGGCTCACGTGACGGTAGCTCGCTGGCGCCTGTGGAAAGAAAAGTTGCGCCAGCGCTGGGGAAGCGGAGGCCCAGAGTTGGTGGCGGCGGAAAGTCCGGTGGAAGAGTTGCGCATGATAAAGAGCGAGGAAGAAATCGAGCTTATCCAGCGGGCCTGTGTCCTGACCGACGAAGCTTTCCAGCATATCCTTTCTTTTTTGCGTCCGGGCGTTTCCGAGCGGGAAATTGCCCTGGAGTTAGAGTTTTTTATGCGCAAAAAAGGAGCGGAGGGCCGCGCTTTTGATTTTATCGTGGCTTCTGGGCCTCGTTCGGCCCTGCCGCACGGAGTGGCTTCCGAAAAAAAGTTGGCGGCCGGCGAGGCGGTGGTGCTGGACTTCGGTTGTATTTACGGAGGGTACCACTCCGATTTGACCCGCACCGTTTTTTTGGGGCCGGTTTCGGCTGAACAGCAGCAAATTTATGATTTTGTTCGCCAGGTGCAGGAAAAGGTGCGGCAGGAGATAAAACCCGGCTTGACCGGAGCCCAGGCGGATGCCCTGGCCAGGGACGCCATTGCCGCGGCCGGCTGGGGGGATAGGTTTGGCCACAGTTTAGGTCACGGAGTGGGGCTGGAGATTCACGAAAAACCATCGCTTTCGGTCCGGAGCGAGACGGTGCTGCGGCCGGGGATGGTGGTGACGATTGAGCCGGGAGTGTATTTTCCCGGAAAAGGCGGGGTGAGGATCGAAGACACAGTGGTTATAACTTCAGACGGCTGTCGGACTCTCACTACGGCGCCGCGGGAAATGATTATACTCTAAAATAATAAAGCTTAAGGGGGTAAAGGGATGATTTCTACCAACGATTTTCGAACTGGCCTTACCATTGAGCTGGACGGGGAAGTGTATACGGTAATCGATTTCCAACATGTCAAGCCTGGAAAGGGTGCTCCCTTTGTCCGGTCCAAACTCAAGAACGTGAAGACGGGAGCGGTAATTGAGAAAACTTTCAACGCCGGTGAAAAGGTTCCCCGCGCTCATGTGGAGCGGCGGGAAATGCAGTACCTTTATAACGACGGCGAAAGCTATCATTTTATGGATATGGAAACATATGATCAAATTGCCCTTACCAAAGAGCAGTTGGGCGATGCCATTAAGTACCTCCTGGAGAATATGACCATTGCCGTTCTCATGTACCAGGGGACTCCTATCGGTATTGACCTGCCCAACTTTGTCGAGCTGAAAGTGGTAGACACCCCGCCCGGTATTAAGGGGGATACGGCTTCCGGCGGTTCCAAACCTGCCACTCTGGAAACTGGTCTGGTAGTGCAGGTGCCCTTTTTTGTGGAAGTGGGCGATGTGATTCAGGTAGACACCAGAACGGGCAGCTATATCAAAAGAGTATAATTTTTTCGTTCCACTGCCGGCTTTGCGTCCGGCAGTTTTTTATGTTGTTATTGGGGAAAATACGCTTGGGAAGACTACCTCGATGCGGAAACGTATGAGTTCCCCTTCCCGCTGGTAGCTGCGCCGGAAAATAAGGGGCACCTCGTCAATCTTTTTTTCCGGGAAGGGAAAAGAGCCTGTGGCCAGGAAAAGCTCAAAATTGACCGTCTGCAGGACAAGGAAACCGCCGGGCTGCAGGTGCTTGCGGAAATTTGCCAGAGCTGTTTTTATCTTCTCCGGCGGGAGGAGGGGCAGCATGTTGCCGATACAGAGGATGGCGGCGAAAGTTTCCGGCAGGGTGAAGGCGGCAATATCGCCTACCATGAATTTAGCTCTCTCCTGCCCCCTGCCTTTTTCTTCGGCCCGGGCTATAAAGGCGGGGTTCAGGTCAATGCCGGTAACGTGGAAGCCGCGGGCGGCCAGGAAAAGGGTATAACTCCCAGGGGCGCAGCCGGCATCCAGGACGCGGTGGGCGTTGTTGGCCAGAAGTAACCGGGCGATTTTTTCTCCCTTAGCGGGATCGAAGGGGAAAAGCAGATCGTAGTATCGGTTTAAAGTTTCCAAAACCACCAGATTTCCTCCTTGAAGTTTTATTTTTCTGGGAAAAAGAAGCTAATTTTGTCCCTCTTTATGTATAATAGTTACGGAATAAGCAGCTCCTTGCTTGCGTTTTCTTCTCTCTATTATAATGGTAAAAGGTTTATTTTAAGAGCCAGGAAGTGATGAGTTTGCCCTCAATAAAAACTCTTCTTGCCGTTTGGCTGGGAAAAGGAATCGCCTGCGTAAACAGAACTTTGGGACGGGGCGGCACCTCTTTGCCGGGAATGGCAGCCCTTAAAGTCGACCCTGCCCTGATTAAGAAACTGGTCAGCCAGCACCGCCAGGTCATCGTCGTCACCGGTACCAACGGCAAGACTACCACCAACAATATCCTGGCCGGTATTCTTATCCGGGCCGGATACAGGGTAGCGTGGAACAGGGCGGGGGCTAACATGAAGTCCGGCATAGCTACCGCCCTCATCGAGAATACCAGCTTGCTGGGAAAAGCAAGGACTTCCACCGCTCTGCTGGAAGTGGACGAGGCTACCGTTCCCCTTGTCCTCGCTGATTTACAGCCGGCAATTATGGTGGTGACCAACTTTTTCCGGGACCAACTCGACCGTTACGGCGAACTGGACAAGACCGTAGCCCTCATCGCCGAAGGGGCGAAGAAAATTCCCGGTTTGAAGCTGATATTGAACGCCGATGACCCGCTGGTTGCTTCTTTAGCGCAGCGGACCGGGCGGGACTCGTACTTTTACGGCGTGGCTGCCAGCAGGTGGGTAAGCCGGGTGCCGGAACAGGTGAGGGAAGGCTGTCACTGTCCTTTTTGCAGCCACTGCTTAGAGTACGCCTATTACCATTTTAGCCAGCTAGGCAATTACCGCTGCCCCCAATGCGGCTTTTCCAGACCACCGGTGCACTGGGAAGCGGTGGACCCGGATATGGCTCCCGGTATCACTTTTTACCTGCAGGAAAAAGAAGAGCGCTGGCGCCTGTCCTTGCCCCTGGAAGGCTATTACAACCTGTACAATGTTCTCGCGGCGGCAGCGGCGGCCAGGTTCATGGGTATAGATCAAAAAATAGTAGCGGAGGCCGTCCGCACCTATACTCCCCAGACCGGCAGGATGGAGGAATTTAACATTGGTGGGAAAAGGGTTCTGCTGGTATTGGTAAAGAACCCCGCCGGGTTTAACCAGGTCCTGCGCTCCCTTCTCCTCAAGGAAGGCCCCCTAAATATGGTCATTGCCATAAACGACCTGGATGCCGACGGGAAGGATGTCTCCTGGCTGTGGGACGTAAATTTTGAAATGCTGGCAAAGGCTCCGGTGGGAAAAATAATCTGCACCGGTCTTAGGGGTGCGGACATGGCCGTTCGCCTCAAATATGCCGGCATTCCGGAGGAAAAGTTGAGGATTATCGACGACCGCGAGGAAGCAGTAGAAGAAGGGTTAAACCTAATTGGGCCAGGTGAGACCCTTTACGTTCTGCCTACCTACACCAATCTTTTCCCCATGAGCAAGATTCTCAGCAGCCGGCAGGGAAAGCGTAAGTAGCCTGTTGTTGCGGACAAGTTTTAGAGGAGGCGCGACAGAATGGAAATAAAAATCGCTTATCTCTACAGCCACCAGCTAAATCTCTACGGCGACCGCGGCAACATTATTGCCCTCTGCCGGCGGGCCGAATGGCGGGGTATCAGGCCGGTGGTGGTGGAGATAGGCTTAGGGGAAAAAGCCGACCTCAAGGAATACGACTTTATTTTCCTGGGCGGCGGTTCGGACCGGGAGCAGCAGATAATAACCGCAGACCTGCTCCGCTACAAAGGCCATTCTTTAGTGGAGGCAGTTGAGGAAGGTACTGCCCTCCTCAGCATCTGTGGCGGGTACCAGCTCCTGGGGCAGTTCTACCGCACGGCTACCGGAGAGGAGATCAAAGGCATCGGTCTTTTCAATGCCTACACCGTGGCGGGCAAGGGGCGGTTGATCGGCAATATTGTTATCGAAACGGAGATTGACGGATTTAAGAGAATGGTAGTGGGTTTTGAAAACCACTCCGGCCGCACCTACTTAGGAGCGGGAGTAAAACCCATGGGGAGAGTGCTTGCTGGCTACGGCAACAACGGTGAGGACGGTTTTGAAGGGGCCGTCTACAAAAAGGCTTGGGGGACTTACCTCCACGGCCCTCTGTTGCCTAAAAATCCTTTTTTGGCCGATCTGCTGTTAAGACAGGCTCTGGAGAAGAGATACGGCCCGGTAGAACTTGTTCCTCTTAAGGATGGCCTGGAAACCCTGACCCACGAGCGGATTGTGGAGCGGTTTGGAAAGAAAAAGAAAAAGCTTTTTGCAGGGATATTGTCAAAAATCTGAAAGTATAGAATGTAAGCAAAATGCATTCTGAGGCGGGAGAGATGATGGTAAGGCGTAACCTCCTTCGTGTATCATTTTTTTTGGTTTTTTTCTACTTGGTGACACTTCTCTTCAGTTCTGGCTGCGGGATTAACCAGCGGGCTGCTGGTACTGTGGTTGCCTACATACCCCAGGTAAGAGAAACGGAAGGGATTCCCATCCTGATGTACCACAAGGTTAACTCCGACCGCCGTTCGGGAGGCCTGGGGCTCAGGGTGCCAGTAGAAGAATTTGAGTGGCAAATGGGTTACCTAAAAAGAGCGGGATACACCACCATAACCCTGCAGGATCTTTACGACTACCTGACTACAGGGAAGAAATTGCCGCCGCGACCGGTGGTAATTACCTTTGATGACGGGTATTTGGACAATTACGAGAACGCCTATCCCATCATGAAAAAGCACGGCTTTTGTGCGACTATTTTTGTGGTAGCAGAAAGGGTAGGAGGGATTAATTCCTGGGATGTCCAGAGAGGCTATCCGGCTAACCGCTTGATGACCTGGGAGCAGTTAAAAGAGTTAGAAAGAAACGGTTTTGACATTCAGGCCCATACCCTCACCCATCCCCATCTGACGCGAATTCCCTTACCTGAGGCGGAAAAAGAGATAGGCGGCTGTAAGAGAGAGCTGGAGAAAAGACTGGGCAAGAAGGTTAACTTTTTCGCCTATCCTTACGGGGAGTACAACCGCGCTATAAAGGATTTGGTGCGAAAGGAAGGGTACTTGGCGGCAGTAGTTACCAGACCCCAGGGGAAGGTAAAAAAAGGGGATGATCTGTATACGCTGGTGCGGGTGCGGGTAAACGGCTATGTTGACCGCCAGACCTTTGTGAACATCTTGGCTGACCCGAAGGAGGGATATAGAATTTTTTACGAACACAAGAAGAATATAAAGCCTGTGCCGAGAGAAGTACCGAAAGAAAGAGTTAAAAATTTATAAAATCCCAATTTTCCGCGCAAGTAACGCCCGGACTAGAAAAGGCCGGGTCAGATTGTCGACAAAGTATCTGTCGGCAGTCTTTTTTTGTGAGAAAAACATACAAAAAGGAACATTTTTGTTGTAAAATTGAATCAGAAAGAATTTCT
>JASUSC010000077.1 GCA_030446285.1 Eubacteriales bacterium
CAGCTCAAGGCCTTGCGGCCCTTACACCTCCGGCCTATCTACCTGGTAATCTACCAGGGGTCTTACCGGCTTTACGCCGTGAGAAACCTTATCTTGGGGCCGGCTTCCCGCTTAGATGCCTTCAGCGGTTACCCGTTCCGTACATGGCTACCCAGCTGTGCCCCTGGCGGAACAACTGGTGCACCAGAGGTACGTCCGTCCCGGACAAAATCCCCTTGCTTTTCACCCTTTAAAGAATAAACCGGCTGAGGTCACGGTTGTTAACTATTTCACTTAATTTTTCTCTAACCATCTCGCCCGTTATAACAATTTTCTGGCCTCTTAACTCCGGCGCCCGGAATGAGATATCCTCTAACAACAGTTCCATAATGGTGTGAAGCCTGCGGGCACCAATATTTTCTGTCTGCTCATTTACAGTATAAGCTATTTTTGCAATTTCCTCAAGAGAATTTTCTGTAAATTCAATCTCCACCCCTTCCGTCTCAAGCAGGGCAGTATATTGCTTAATGAGAGAATTTTCCGGCTCGCGCAAAATCCGGAGAAAATCTTCCTCGGTTAAGCTGTCCAGTTCTACTCTTATGGGGAAACGCCCCTGCAGTTCGGGAATGAGGTCGGAAGGTTTGGAAATGTGAAAAGCTCCAGCAGCTATAAAGAGAATATGGTCCGTGCGCACAGGGCCGTATTTGGTGTTCACCGTCGACCCTTCCACAATAGGCAGAATGTCCCGTTGAACCCCCTCCCGGGACACATCCGGACCTGCCCCTGCCCCTTCTCTGGCGGCAATCTTGTCAATTTCATCCAGAAAAATTATCCCCGACTGCTCAGCCCGTTCTATGGCTTCCGCGATCACTTCGTCCATGTCAATCATCTTCTGAGCCTCTTCCTGGGTGAGAATTTTCCGGGCTTCAGCTATAGTCACCCGCCGTTTTTTCTTCTTCCTCGGCAGGAAATTTCCCAGTATATCCTGCAGGTTGAGGCCTATTTCCTCCATGCCGGAGCCGGAGAAAACCTCCACCACCGGTACACTGGTCTCTTCAATCTCGATTTCAACGTACTGGTGGTCCAGCTCTCCCCGACGCAGTTTATCCCGCAGGTGTTCCCGTTCAAATTGAACTCGTTTTTCCAGTTGCGGATCAGAACTCTCTTCTTCCCTTTCGCCCCCGCCCCAAAACATGGCTAAAGGATTGCTTACCCCGCTCCGCCGGGGAGAAGGAACCAAAATCTCCAACAGCCGTTCCTCCGCCATTCTGGCTGCCTTCTCTTCTACCATGGCCATCCGTTCCTGTTTGACCATGCGGATGGCCGTGTCCACCAACTCCCTGATCATGGACTCTACATCCCGGCCCACATAACCAACTTCGGTAAACTTGGTGGCCTCCACCTTGATAAAGGGAGCTTTCACCAGCTTGGCCAACCGGCGGGCTATTTCCGTTTTGCCCACACCGGTAGGTCCGATCATGATGATATTCTTTGGGGTGATTTCATCTCGCAGATGCGGCGGCAACTTTTTGCGCCGGTACCGGTTGCGCAGGGCAATAGCCACCGCCCTTTTGGCTTTTTCTTGACCGACGATGTATTTATCCAGCTCGGCGACAATCTCCCTCGGCGTTAGGTCTTCCATTTTTTCGACCTCCCTTGCCAGTCTCAGGACCGGCTCAACTCTTCCACGGTAATCTCGTGGTTGGTATACACACAAATATCGGCAGCAATTTTCATCGCTTCGGTAACGATCTCCCGCGGCGTCATATTGGTATGATGGTACAGCGCCCGGGCAGCCGCCAGAGCATAGGGACCACCGGAACCGATGGCCACCACCGGCTCATCGGGTTCTATTACCTCCCCGCTTCCCGAAATCACCAGCATGGCGGAGGCATCTGCCACCACCAGGAGGGCCTCCAAACGCCGGAGGTAGCGGTCGGTACGCCAGTCTTTGGCCAGCTCTACCGCCGCCCGGGGCAGATTGCCCCGGAACTCTTCCAGCTTGGCTTCGAATTTTTCAAAAAGAGTAAAGGCGTCGGCCACCGCTCCGGCAAAACCGGCCAGAACCTGACCCCGGTAAAGTCTTCTTACCTTGCGCGCTCGCTGCTTCATTATCGTCGCCTGGCCGAAAGTCACCTGGCCGTCTCCGGCCATGGCAACAGTGCCATCCCGTCTTACCGCCACGATAGTCGTGGCATGAAAAAGATTGTTCACGTTCACCCAGTTTCACCTCATTTTTGTTTTCCCGGGCATGCCGGCTTACGCCCGGGGATGAGCTTTATCGTAAACGGATTTTATTTTTTCCCTGGTAAGGTGGGTATAAATCTGAGTAGTAGCCATCCGCACGTGCCCCAGCAATTCTTGAACGGCTCGAAGGTCAGCTCCCCGGTCCAAAAGATGGGTGGCAAAAGTGTGCCGCAGGGTGTGGGGACTTACCTTCCCGGGAACGGCCACTTGTTTTATGTATTTGTTAATCACCACCCGCACTCCCCGGTCGGTAAGGCGCCTACCCTGGAGGTTGATAAAGAGGGCCTGCTCTTTTTCCCGGTCCAGCGAGCGGAGATATTCTCTCCTGACCGGCAGGTAAGCAGATAAGGCTTTTGCCGCCCAAGATCCCAGGGGAACAATCCTCTCTCTCGACCCCTTGCCGAATACCCGCACATAACCGGCAACGAGGTCCACATCGCCCGTATCCAGCCCTACCAGTTCACCTACCCGGATGCCAGTGGCGTACAGCAGTTCCAGAATAGCCCGGTCGCGAAGAGGAAGAATCCCTTCCCCCGCCGGTGCTTCTACCAGTTGCCGCACTTCCTCCTCTCCCAAAAAGCGGGGGAGGCGACGTTCTTTTTTGGGCGAAGGCACCCGACGGAAAGGATTGAAGTTCACTATTTCTTCCCGCTCCAGGTATTTAAAAAAAGTCCGCAAAGCTACCAGCCGCCGGGCTACAGTCGCCCGGGCTTTTCCCTTCTCCGCCAGACTGCTCAGGTAGGCCCGCACCAGAAGCCGGTCTACATCACCAGGCTGGATTTCCTCCGGCCTTTTTCCCAGCCTGGCGGCGGCAAAATCGAGAAAATCGAGAATGTCCGTTTGATAACCTCGCAGGGTGTGGTCAGAACTGTTTTTTTCCACTTGCAGGTAAACGAGAAAGGAATCCAAGTAAGTATACAACTTCTCACCTGCTCCCCTACAGCTCTCTTTCGGCAACAAAATGAGCAAGTTGGTCTAATGCCCGCCGGGCGAGAAGCTCGTTCCGCTGGCGTCTGTCTTTAACCCGTTGGGGAAGAGGTGGGAACAAACCGTATGTTACATTCATAGGTTGAAAACTGCGGGGGTCAGCGGTGGTAATGTACCTGATAAGGGCTCCCATAGCCGTCTCCGGCGGGAAAACCACCTCGGCGAGCCCGCGGTAACGCCGGGAAGCATTGATTCCCGCCACCAGCCCCATGGCCGCCGACTCCACATAACCCTCCACTCCGGAAATTTGTCCGGCCACGAAGACGTGGGGACATTTCCTCAACTGGAGAGTGGGTAAAAGAAGCCGGGGAGAATTGATGTAGGTGTTGCGATGGATAACTCCCAGCCGCACGAACTCCGCCCGCGCCAGAGCCGGGATCATGCGGAAGACCCGCTCCTGCTCCCCCCATTTCAGCCCGGTTTGAAAACCCACCATGTTGTACAAGGTGCCATCCCGGTTATCCTGTCTGAGCTGCACCACCGCATACGGCTCACGCCCCGTACGGGGGTCGATGAGCCCCACCGGCTTCATTGGACCAAACCGTAGGGTATCCGGCCCCCTGGCTGCCAGCACCTCCACAGGCATACACCCTTCAAAGAAAATTTCTTTTTCAAAGCTTTTCCGCGGCACTGTCTCAGCCGTAACCAGGGCTTCCCAGAAACGCCGGTACTCTTCTTCGGTAAGAGGGCAGTTAATGTAGTCCTCTCCTCGTCCGTAACGGGAGGCCCGGAAGGCTTTGTCCATATCAATAGAAGCAGCAGTGACAATGGGGGCAGCAGCATCGTAAAAGTAGAAATATTCTTCCCCTGTGATCGATTGCAAATGACGACTCATGGCTTCGGAAGTAAGAGGTCCCGTGGCCAAAACGGTAATCTCCTTCTCAGGGAGAGAGGTAACCTCCTCCCGGACAACCTCCACCAGCGGGTGGGAAGAAAGCCGCTCGGTGACCAGACGGGCAAAAATCTCCCTGTCAACGGCTAAAGCCCCCCCCGCCGGTACCCGCGCTTCTTCCGCACAGGCCATGATGAGGGAATCCAGGCGTCGCATTTCCTCTTTAAGCAGGCCAACGGCATTTTCCAGCCGGTCAGAGCGCAGCGAATTACTACAAACCAGTTCGGCAAAATAACCGGTGTGGTGAGCCGGGGTCATTTTCCCCGGCCTCATTTCGTAAAGCCTGACCGGTATCCCCCTCTTGGCTAATTGCCAGGCAGCTTCTGCTCCCGCTAAACCTGCTCCGATAACAACAACCTTCTCCGTCAACTAGTGCCTACCTCCTTGCGCGGCAATTACTTATAAACCGCAGGTTTTGGTTTCCGGTGGCATAAGCCACCTCTTCCGTCACCACAGATTCCGAAATATTTCCAGAGGTAGCGTCTTTCTTCTGCTTTCCGGCCTCCCGGTAACCACATTCGCGTTCAATACACTGGTAATATTTTCCGCCACTGCGACTCCGCTTCTCCACCATTACCCGACCGCACTGCGGACAACGGCGCTCGGTAGGCGGATCCCAGGAAACAAAACCGCACTCGGGATACCTGCTGCAGCCGTAAAAGACCCGGCCGCGGCGGCTTTTCTTAACCAGAATTTCCGCCCCGCATTCGGGACAGGCAACGCCAGTCTTTTCCTCCAACGGTTTGGTAAAACGGCATTCCGGAAAAGCTGGACAGGCAAGAAACTTACCGTACCGCCCCGTTTTATAAACCAGATTGCGTCCACACTGGGGACATTTTTCTTCGCTGGCTTCATCCTCTATTTCAATCCGGTCAATTTGCTCTTCCGCCCAGGCCAGAGTTTCGGCAAAGGGACGGTAAAACCCTTCCAGAACTTCAACCCAGTCCTTCTCTCCTTCTTCGATAAGGTCGAGCTGAGTTTCCATCTCGGCGGTGAAATCCACATCGATTATGTCCGGGAAATACTTTTTCAGCAAATCAACGACGATAAAACCCAGTTCCGTCGGTTGAAACTGCTTGTTTACCCGCCGGACATAGCCCCGTTTTTGAATGGTTTCCACCACCGGGGCATAGGTACTGGGCCGTCCTATCCCCTTTTCTTCCATTGCCTTAACCAGAGTAGCATCGGTATAACGGGGAGGCGGCTGGGTAAAGTGCTGCTCGGGGTTGAGACGAACCAACCGGAGCCGTTCCCCTACCGTCAGTTCGGGGAGAAGCTTCTCGTCGTCTTCTCCTTCTTCCTGGGTGCCGGCATCCCGTCCTTCGATGTAAAGCTTCATGAAGCCGGGGAACTTAACCACCGAGCCGGTGGCCCGGAAAAGAAAGTCTCCCGCCTTGATATCCACCGAAGTGGTATCCAGCACCGCTGGAGCCATTTGGCTGGCCAAGAAGCGCTCCCAGATGAGCTTGTAAAGCCGGTACTGATCCCGGGTCAAATATTCTTTTATTTTCTCCGGCTCCCGGTAGACCGAGGTAGGCCGGATAGCCTCGTGAGCGTTCTGGATTCTCCCCTTGCTCTTGTATTGAGGAGGAGAAGGCGGACAATATTCTCCCCCAAATTTAGCCGCGATGTACTCCCGTGCTTCCTGCTGGGCCGATTCCGCCAACCGCACAGAGTCGGTGCGGATATAAGTAACCAGCCCAACCGTACCCTCCGGGCCCAGGTCAAGACCTTCGTAAAGTTCCTGGGCGATCTGCATGGTTTTCCGGGCAGAAAAGCCCAGCTTCCGGTAAGCTTCCTGCTGCAGGGTGCTGGTGGTAAAAGGCGGCGCAGGGTTGCGGCGCTTTTCTCGTTTCTTCACCGCCTCGACCACATATTCGGCCCCCTGAAGGGCGGAAATCACCTTTTCCATTTCCTCCTGGCTGGAAATTTCCGCCTTGCTATCGCCGATCTGTACCAGCCGGGCAGAGAATTCATCACCTTCCCCGGCCCGTACCAGAAGAGCATCCAGCGTCCAGTACTCGCGGGGAACGAAATTGCGAATCTCCTCTTCCCGCTCGCAAATCAGCCGAACCGCCACCGACTGCACCCGGCCGGCGCTGAGTCCTTTCTTGATTTTTCGCCAGAGGAGAGGGCTGAGACTGTAACCCACCAGCCGGTCCAGGACCCGCCGGGCTTGCTGGGCATTGACCCTTCTCATATCGATGGGACGCGGGTCTTTTACCGCTTCCTGAACCGCCTGTTTGGTAATCTCGTTGAACTCAATGCGGCATTTGGCCTGGGGATCAATCCCCAAGAGATGCTGGAGATGCCAGGCAATAGCCTCCCCTTCGCGGTCGGGGTCCGGTGCCAGAAAAACTTTTTCCGCCTTCCGGGCAGCCTGCCTCAGTTCCTGAACTATCTCTCCCTTACCGCGAATGGTAATGTAATGCGGAGTAAACCCCTCCTCGATATCTACTCCCAACTGGCTTTTGGGCAAGTCTCTGACATGCCCCATGGAAGCTTTTACCGCATAATTTCGGCCCAAGAACTTGCTAATGGTCTTTGCTTTGGCCGGTGACTCCACAATTACCAGATATCTGGCCAAATTCCCACCTCACCTGTTCACACAACCGTTTTTTCTTTGCCCTGCTGCAGATGTACATATTATTTATATTTATACTTTCCGTTCTCGGTGAATAGTTTGTTCTTTTGTCCATTATTTTCTTTTTTGCCGGAAAAGTCAACTCGTTATTCACAGCAGGTTAGCACCTTCAACCAAGACTGTACCGGGAACCAGGCCAGACCCTTATTAAACCCTGAAGTTCCAGCAGCGTGAGAACCGTCTGTACCGTCGGCAAAGGTAATCCGGTGCGGGCCACAATTTCATCGGCAGGGATAGGATCGTAACCGAGACAAGCAAGAATCCTATCCTCTCCTCCTTCGCCGCAGATTTTTCTCTCATTCTCTTCTGTTTTTCTCTCCCTCTCCTCTTCCCAGCCCATTTCCGTCAGAACATCTGCCGGTCCCTCTACCAATCCCGCCCCCTGACGCAGAAGTTGGTGGCAGCCCCTGCTCAGCGGGCTGTGGACCGGTCCGGGTACGGCAAAAACTTCCCGCCCTTGCTCCAGGGCAAAGTCGACGGTGATAAAAGCGCCGCTCCGTTCTGCTGCTTCTACTACCACAACCGCCCGGCTGAGGCCGCTGATAATCCGGTTACGTATAGGAAAATGGGCAGGACGGGGCGGAGTCCCCGGCGGAAATTCGCTTACCACAGCCCCCCGGTCAACAATCTCTTCCATCAACTTTCTGTTTTCCCGGGGATAAACTATATCGACTCCGCAGCCCAGCACGGCCACAGTCCCCCCTTCTCCCTGCAGCGCTCCTCTGTGGGCGGCGGTATCAATTCCCCGGGCCAAGCCGCTCACAACAACAACGCCGGCAGCAGCCAGGCCCCTGCCCATCTCTTCCGCCACCTTTATTCCATAGGGAGTGGCCCGGCGCGCTCCTACCACCGCCACCGCCGGTCGGGAATAAGGGAAATTTCCCCGGCCGTAAAGAACTGTCGGAGGATTGTAGAGACCAGCTAAAATCTCCGGATAACCTTCTTCATCCAGCAGTACAGCCCAAATCTTTTTTTGGGAAATCTTTTCCAGCAATCGCTCCGGTGCTATTTTCGACCGGACTTCTATCCATTTATCCGCCTGCTTCTCCGTCAAACCTGCCTGAAGCAACTCAGAACGGCCTGCTTTTAGCAA
>JASUSC010000016.1 GCA_030446285.1 Eubacteriales bacterium
AGCTTATGCCGCTATCCTCCGCAACAAGTTGCCTAAATACCAATTTACTGCTATCGATGTCAAAACCCGCATAAGATTCATCGCCTATGCCTCCGAGCTTACCTTCAAAAATGGCTTAACCTTCCTCCTCTTCCTCGCCCACTGGTTGCGCGCTTTCGGCGTAAAAAACCGCCCCTTCCTCCAAACAGACAACGGTAAGGCATGAAAAGGCGGACCCCTGTCCAGCCCTCCATGCCTCCCGTGCGGCTGTAAGCCCCGCTATCGCTGCTATGCCAGTCCTAATCCTTCACCTTGCCTTACTCCACCTCGACTACCTATGGAGGGATAACTCACCCAAAAATTTAAAGCTTGTGAACGAAACTATGGTTTATTACCAGGGCGAGGGGATCCATGTATCCCCTCAATGAATTGAGGGGGATTATAGCTCCCTCGCGCTCCCCCGTTTTTCTAAAAATCCTCTGGAAATCACCTGGAATTTTCCCAAGAATATTTTACAACGTTAAAATTTTTTGCAGTTGCTCGCTAAAAACACGGAAAATCTCCTGATTAAACAGAACAACCCGAATTTCTTGGAAATAGTTGTTAGTTTCCAGTTCTGAAATAATTGCCGTGAGGGCAACTCGGGCTGCGTCAGGCAAAGGATAACCGTAAACTCCTGTGCTTATGGCCGGGAAGGAAAGGGTTTTTATTCCTTTTTCACGCGCAAGTCGCAAACTGTTCCGGTAAGCAGAAGCCAGCAGCTCCTCTTCCCCACATTTGCCTCCGCGCCACACCGGTCCTACCGCATGGATCACATATTTTGCCCGCAGCCATCCGCCCGGTGTAATAACCGCTTGCCCGGTGGGACATCCTCCTTTCTCCTCTCTTATCTTCCGGCAAGCAGCAGCTATTTCCGGTCCGCCAGCCCGGTGAATGGCACCGTCAACCCCACCACCTCCCCGCAGACCCTCGTTGGCTGCGTTCACAATAGCTTCCGTATCTTGCTCGGTTATATCCCCCACCATCAGGAGCAATCGGCAGCCGTTTACTTTTACTTCTACTCTGTTCTCTCCCACTGCTCTCCCTCCTTCTCTTCTTTTTCCTCTCGCAATAACGTCGGTTTACGTAACTGAGCACATTCACAGTGTCCTGTCACCGTAGGCAGGATTGTTACCGCCTCCAGCAAAAGATTGGCAATAGTTCCAGCTTCGTTGTAAAAAATATCTTTCAACTCTTCGTGTTCCCATTCCTTTACTACTCCTTCGCCGTAATTCACCACCATATCAATGCGGGCATAACAGGCCCCTATTTCCCGGGCCAAATATACCTCCGGCACCGCACTTTGTCCCACCACATCTCCTCCTAAAATCCGGTAAGAAGCCACTTCTGCCGGACTCTCAAAATGACGGCCGTCGGTACACACATAAACCCCCCGGTCAAACACCCTCCGCCCAGGAACTTTCTCCGCCGCATGCAGCAGTGCCTGTCGCAGCCGCGGACAAAAAGCGTGCCGCATGATAAGAAGGTAGCCGCTGTCCAAACCCACATCCTTGCGCATACTGTAATCCATATAATCGTTTACCACCATTAAGTCCCGGGGTCGCAGCAAATGGTTAATGCTGCCAACCCCACCCTCTGCCAGGACCTCTTTTACCCCAGCCTCGCGGAAGACCCAAAATATTTGCCGGGAAGCATCAGCTCGGCTCACACCCTGCCGCCAGCCGTGCATTTTAACCGTGAGAATAGTCCTGCCGGCATAGCTAAAAAGTTTAAAAGGCGGACTTTCTCCGTAGGGCGTCGAAACAGTGAAGTTTTTTTCGAGGATCTGAACCTCTCGACCTGTATCTTCCGGAAAAGCCAAGGAAAAAGTACTGGATCCACCGATTATAGCCATATCTGCTCTTATTGTCGCCAAAGGTATCCCTCCTGCTTTTGTTTTCTCCTGGCCACTATAAAAATTCACCAGTCGTCGGGCTGAGACGGTCGGAAAGAAAAAGGACTGTAGACGGCCTCTACCTTAAAACCGCCTTTTGTCAGCAGGTGCATCACCGTGCTTTCAGGAAAAATCCTTTTCCCCGTGTTCCTCCTTAAAAGTTATTATATTATAGTAAACATCGCTCCGGCGTACAAAAGCCGAAAGAAGACTATTTCCTCCTCCTGAGCAGAGGCAGCCAGCCGTTCCACTCCGCTAAGGTCAAAACAAACCTCCCCGAACAAGGTTTTCCGCCACTGAGGCAAAAAGTCGCTCTATGTCTTCTTCCGACAGCATATAGTTAAGCTCGTCATGGTAGCAAACTACCCGCGTTTACCTTTTCGGGCAAACGCATCGCCCGCATGTCCTCTTAGAGATAAACCACGGGTAAATCCGGTGGAGTTTTAGCCCCAGCCTTGGCCAGCATCTACGCCGTAAAGAGTAAAGCCCCGTCGCCTTGCTAGAGCCACCTTTCTTCAATCACCGAAGCTTATCCCTACCGCCCGTGCCGCACGGATTAAGTCTGAATCTAGAGGAACTTTTTTCAGAACTTTCACCGCTTCTGCTAAAGGAACGGTTGTAATTTCTGTCCCGCGCAGACAGACCATTTCTCCGAATTTCCCCTCCATGAGAAATCTTACCGCCGCTGCTCCATAGCGAGTAGCCAGAATCCTGTCGTACGGCGTAGGAGAACCTCCCCGCTGTAGGTGGCCCAGAACAGTTACCCGGGTCTCCATTCCCGAACATTCTTCTATCTGCCGCCCCACCACATGGCCTATACCACCAAGGCGGATAGGATCAGCGCTATCCTCCACGCGACGCTGAACCACCATTTCCCCACCTTCGGGATGAGCCCCTTCCGCCACCACCACGATGCTGAACTTCCTCCCCCGTTCCAGCCGTTCTTTTATTTTCGCGCAAACTTTTTCTATCCGGTACGGGATTTCAGGAATCAAAATTACGTCGGCCCCTCCAGCTATCCCCGACTCTAAGGCTATCCAGCCGGCATACCGACCCATAACTTCCAGCACCATCACTCGATGATGGGACTCGGCAGTGGTATGGAGCTTATCGAGAGCTTCTGTAGCCGTGTTCACCGCTGTATCGAAACCAAAGGTGCGGTCAGTAGCCGAGAGGTCGTTATCGATGGTCTTGGGAATACCTATCACCTTCAGCCCCTTTTCATGAAACTCCTTGGCAATGCTGAGACTGCCGTCCCCTCCGATAACCACCAACACGTCAATTTTCTCTTCCTGAAGAGTTTGCATAATTTCGTCGGACAAATCGACATATCTTTTCTCCCCCTTCTCCACCACCGGATAGCGGAAGGGATTGTCCCTGTTAGTAGTCCCGAGAATAGTTCCACCACGGTGGAGAATCCCTGCTACATCATCCACCGTCAGTCTCCGCATCTGTTTTTTAATCAGTCCGCCAAAACCATCTTCGATTCCTATTACTTCCAGACCGTACTCGTTGATCGCCGTTTTTACCACCGCTCTGATCACAGCGTTCAAACCCGGGCAGTCACCGCCGCCGGTCAGCACTGCAATTTTTTTAACCATTTTTCTCCTCCTCCTGCCAAAGGGATTTTAAGTTACTTTCTTCGACACCTTTTTATTTTTTCCTTTGCCAAAAAAGTCGGTACATTCACCGGCTTTGTGGGGGCTATATGGAGCCCTTGCTTTAGCTTTTCTCGGTATGGTCTTCATGACACTGAAGACAGGTCATCTTCGACTCTACATTGTCCTTAACGCTCTTTTTTGCCCCCGTGGCAGCTCGTGGAGTTGGCGCACTCGGCAGCAGGCTTCCAGGTAGCGGCAAACTTCCCGTCAGCCCACTGGTTGAGCAGTTCCACTGTTTTCGCTAATGGCCACCGCGCCGTTGAGAGCACCGCACAAAGTGCCCCATTTGTAAACACCGCCCTTAACCGCACCCAAACATAGTAGCGGGGATAGTACCCAAGGAGTTCCTACCGACTCTTTCAACCCTTCGATGAGAGCTGCTGTCACGCCATACATGCAGCCGCGAGCGTTTTCGCAGGAAAGCTCATAGTTCCGCTTGTGGACTTTCTCGACATCCAACTTGGCGTATTTTCATGGCAGTTCCTGCGCCTTCCCGGTGGTTTCCTTTTTCTCTTCCGCCTTTTCATTTTTTGTTTCCCGTACTGGAAACACCGGCACAACCTGCAACGAATGCCCCCTTGCCAGGGCCCCTGCTATCAGGAGAAACTTCCTTGGGGGCAGGAATTCTTTTAGTGCAACCCTCCTTTTTGTTTTTTTATTGATTTGTTTTTACTCTCACTTACAATCAGTTCTTAGCCGGCCGTTTTAGCAATATTCTCAAATTTTTATTTTTACCTTCGTTCGTTGCTTAAATTTTTAAGAGGATTTAAAAAATTGTCTGGCGAATTATAAAGATTAAAAACGTACGGAAAGGATGGATAATTGCTATGCTGGTAAGAAACCTTATGTCTCAACCCGTCACTACCGTCTCGGAAAACACCACCGTGGGCGAAGCCCTGGAAATCTTACGCCAGAAAAACATTCGCCGTCTGCCGGTAGTAAATAAAGATGGCCAGCTCGTAGGACTGGCCACCGAGTGGGATTTAATAAAAATTTTCCCGGTAAAAAAGACCAGCCCTTTTGAAACCAATCTCATCTCCCGCACGCCTATAAAAAACGTCATGACCCCCAATCCAATAACCATCTCCCCCGACGAAACGATAGAAAACGCTGCCGTTGTCATGCAGTACAACAAAGTGGGCTGTCTGCCGGTGGTGGAAAACGATAGAGTAATAGGGATGATTACTCTCACCGATATTCTCACAGCTTTTATCGACGCCCTGGGCCTGGAACAGGCCAGCGTGCGTATCACCATTCGCTACGCGAAAAGGATGGGTTTTCTAGCCGAGTTAATTCAGCTCATCGATAAGGTGGGTGTAATTGTCGATAATATGGTAACCTTCCATTCGGAAATCGTGTTAAAGATAAAAAACGTCAAAACCGAGGAGCTTCTCAAAGCTCTCAAAGAAAATGGCTATCAGGTAACTCACGTGGCTTATATTGGCAGCACCGGCGAATGCCCTCTGGAAGAGGGAAAAGGAAAAGCCGGCCAGGGTGGCAGTTTTTAACGCAAGACCTCCTCCAAACTGACCGGCTGCAGGCCTTTTTTCTTTATTTCCTGAATAAGGCGGTCCAGGCCGTCCCGCACGTCCTGCGACTTGGGATGAAGGAGAACTATCGCTCCGGGGTGAATCTGTTCCATAACCTCTTTGACCATCTGCTCTGGTCCTCCCGGCAGAGGCTGCCAGTCGACAATGGCGACACTCCAGAAGACGGTGGTGTAACCGAGCTGGCGGGTTACCGCCAGCGATCGTTCATCGTATTCACCCCGCGGCGGCCGGAAATATTTAAACCCCTTCTGGCCCGTTATTTTTTCTGCCAGGCGCTGCCATCCTAAAATTTCTTCTTTCATTTCCGCCTCGTTTAAGGACGGCATGCTGGGATGGTTAACGCTGTGGTTGGCTAAAATATGGCCCTCCTGGACAATTTTTCGTGCCAAGGCCGGGTTCTTCTCCAGCCAGTAAGCGGTGGTAAAAAATGCTCCTTTAACTCTGTGTTTGCGCAATACTTTCAGTACTTGCTCGGTGCTGCGGGGCTCTTCATAGCCCATATCAAAGGTTAAAGCTATGCGGCGGGACGCCGGCTTACCCATAAACACAGCTCCGTACTTTTGCAAAATTTGCCTCTGTTCTTCCGTAATTTGTGGCGGTTGTCCATTTTTTCCCGGCACAAACCCCCAGCCCTGCACCGCTCCCGCACTGGGCAGAGAAGGCCCTTCTTCTTGTTCAACGGCAACTCTATTGTCTTTCCTGGGCGCGACAGGACGCCTCTGCACATCGGAGGAAAAATTTCGCACCAGGTAGGGAAAAAGCACTCCCGCCAGAAGAAAAATAGATATACCGATCAAAAGGAAATGCAGATAAAAATAGCGGCGTTTACCAAACAATTCCACCCCTCCTTTACTACACTCCTGAGTATCAATAATTATCTCCCCGGGGTGGGTTTTTTATTTCGCCGCTGCCGAAAGAAAATTTTTTTTAGAGAAAAAATACCGCCACTATGAAGCCAAAAACCGCCCCTTTTAATAGCATCTGCCCGTTGCCCGCCCAAGAATAGGCTGCCAGGTGCGCCGGTAAAAGGCGATTGATGAGGAAGAGAAGCAGCGCCGCCGGAATAACCACCAGGCAAAAGCTAGTCAAGGAAGCGAAGGGAGTGGCAAAAGAATAAAGCCTTCTTCCCCGCGCCCCCAGAACAATGCCCAGCAGCAGACCGGCAAATATTAGCAAAGCTTTAACCATTTTTTCCCTCCGTCATTTTCTCTCCATCCAGTACCTTTTTAGCGCAAGAAGGGATTGTGATCCCGTTCGTATCCGATGGTAGTATAGTTCATATGGCCGGGATACACACTGGTATCTTCAGGAAGAGGGAAAAGACGGTTGCGAATGGATTTTATTAGAGTATCGAAGTCCCCGCCGGGGAAGTCAGTCCGGCCGATGGAGCCGGCAAAAAGGGTATCTCCGGTGAAAAGATAGCCCGGGGTGTACAAGCAGATTCCTCCAGGGGTATGGCCGGGGGTATGAATAACCTCTAATTTCTGCTTCCCGAAAGTGAGAACGTCTCCATCCCGCAAGAGGACATCCGCCGGGGTAAAACTCAACCTTCTGCCCATAAAAGCCGAAAGGTTTAAAGAGGGATCCACCAGCATAGAAGCATCGTCAGCATGGATAGCAACCCGGGCACCGGTAGCCCAACGCATTTCGTCAACGGCCATGATGTGGTCGATGTGGCCGTGAGTGAGGACAATGTAAACCACCTTTAAACCCATCTCCTCCACCCGGCTCTTTATTTTCTCTGGCTCTCCCCCAGGATCGATGATAATCCCTTCCTGGGTCTCCGGACATCCAAGAAGATAGCAGTTGGCCCCCATGGGCCCGACCGGGAAACCCTTGAAAAGCATGTTATCCCTCCACTAAAAGTTTTTTTGGCTGTCGAGCAGAATGGTAACCGGTCCATCGTTAACCAGCTCCACCTGCATCATCGCCCCAAAACAACCGCACTTTACCGCAAGTCCTTTTTCAGTAAGAAAACGCCGGCAGCTCTCGTAGAGAATTTCAGCCTGATCCGGTGGTGCTGCTTCTGTGAAGTTGGGCCGTTTCCCCTTGCGACAGTCACCGTAAAGGGTAAACTGGGATACCAGCAGCACTTCTCCCCCAGTATCCAGTAAAGAACGATTCATCTTTCCTTCCTCATCGGCGAAAATACGCAGGCCTGCTATTTTCTCGGCCAGATACCGGGCGTCCGCTTCCGTATCCTCCCGGCCTACCCCCAGAAGCACCAGGAGCCCAGGGCCGATAGCAGAGATAAGCTGGTCCTCCACGTAAACGGCCGCCCGGCTTACTCTCTGCACTACCGCTCGCAACTTCTCCCCTCCTTACAGCCGCGGTGTTACCCGCCACACGTCGTAGACATCTCGCACCCGGCGAATCCGGCTCATGATATAGTCCAATTGCTGCTTGTTTTCCAGTTCCAAAACCAGGTCAATGGTAGCCGTGCGGTTTTTGGTTCCGCGGGCATTTACCCAGTCGGCGCTGATTTTCATCTCCGTGAGAATACTCATTACGTCATTGAGCAGCCCAGCCCGGTCCATGGCCAGAACCTCCAGGTGAACGTGGTAAGAGCCTTCATGCTCCTCGTCCCAACTTACTTCAATCATACGGGAGTCATCACCCAACCGCTTCTCCAGCACATTGCGGCAGTCCTGTCGGTGCACGGAAACTCCCCGTCCCCGGGTAACGTAACCCACAATGGGGTCGCCGGGAACGGGATTGCAGCAGCGGGCCAGCCGGACCATTACATTATCCACACCCTTTACTTTCACCCCAACCGAATCGCGGCGTTTCTTGGTTATACGTTTCCCGCCCGAACTGCCTGCAGCAGGTGAGGCAGCGGATAGTTCTTCCAGGATGATTTTCTCTTTCTTCAACTCCTCCTTGAGTTTGACCATAACCTGGTTGGGGCTAATGGCACCGTCACCCAGTGCTGCGTACAGATCATCTAAGTTGAAAATATTGAACTTATGCGCTACTTCCTCAAGTCTTTCCGGTTTTAAGATATCGGCCGGTTCCACCCCGTATTTCTTCACTTCTTTTTCCAGCAGATCCCTGCCGCGAGTAATATTTTCTTCTCTCTTTTCTTTTTTAAACCAGGCTCTGATTTTATTTCGGGCCTGGCTGGTCTTAACGATGTTCAGCCAATCCCGGCTGGGTCTCCCCTGTTTGGAAGTAATAATTTCAACAATATCGCCGTTTCGCAGCTTGTAATCCAGCGGAACCATTCGCCCGTTAACTTTGGCCCCAATACAGCGGTGACCGATATCGGTGTGAACACGGTAGGCAAAATCAATGGGCACCGACCCGGCCGGCAACTCGAAGACGTCCCCCTTGGGAGAGAAGACAAAAACCACGTCCGAGAAGATGTCTATCTTCAGAGTTTCCATGAATTCCCGGGCATCTTTCATATCGTTCTGCCATTCCAAAAGCTGCCGCAGCCAGGACAGTTTCTGGTCAAACTCTTCATCGGTTTTGGTGCCTTCTTTGTACCGCCAGTGGGCTGCAATTCCGTACTCTGCCGTCCGGTGCATCTCCCAGGTGCGAATTTGAATCTCAAAGGGCTCTCCTTCCGGTCCGATAACGGTAGTGTGCAGAGACTGGTACATATTGGATTTGGGCATGGCAATGTAGTCTTTAAATCTTCCCGGAATAGGTTTCCAGAGGGTGTGAACGATACCCAGGACGCCGTAGCAGTCCCGCACCGTATCCACGATAACCCGGATGGCAATAAGGTCGAAGATCTGGTCCAGATCTTTGTTCTGCTCTTTCATCTTGCGGTAAATGCTGTAGAAGTGCTTGGGACGGCCATCTATTTCCGCGTTAATCCCTACCGCTTCTAGCTTCTCCCGGAGAATGGCGATAACCCGGCGAATATACTCTTCCCTTTCCGCCCTCTTCTTGGCAATTCTCTCCACCAGATTGTAGTACGCTTCAGGGTCCAGATAACGGAGAGCCAGGTCTTCCAGCTCCCACTTAACCTTGTAAATCCCCAGGCGGTGAGCAAGAGGAGCGAAAATTTCCAGGGTTTCCTGGGAAATCTCCCGCTGTTTCTCTTCCCGCAGGTGTTTTAAAGTACGCATGTTGTGGAGCCGATCGGCCAGTTTGATGAGGATAACCCTGATATCCTGGGCCATGGCAAAAAACATCTTGCGCAGATTTTCCACCTGCTGCTCCATTTTGTTGCGGAACTCGATCCGACCTAATTTGGTCACTCCGTCGACCAGGAGGGCCACTTCCCGGCCGAAAAGGGCCTCCACTGTGTCCAGGGTGTATTCTGTATCCTCCACCACATCGTGGAGAAGCCCCGCCGCAATACTCTCCTGATCCAGCTCCAACTCGGCCAAAATCATAGCCACTTCCAGCGGGTGAGTAATATAGGGCTCGCCGGAAGAGCGATACTGGCCCTCATGAGCTTTGGCAGCAAACTCGTAGGCCCGCCGAATGAAATCCAGATCGGCGTTGGGGTTATATCCCTTTACCCGGTTGAGAAGAGTGTTGATGTCTGTGCTCATATTTTCACCCCGGAGGTTTCTGCCTCTCTCAGCATTTCCGTAACTTTTTATATTTTAGCGCAAAATTGAAGAAAAACCAATTACGCGAATTCCTGGCCAGCTCAAATTGCCGGCAGCTAACCCAAGCGTATCATACCCCGCTGCACCGTCTCTTTTATTGTTTCACCTTCGCCGTACAAGAACAGGTTGCTGCAATCCTGAAACACCTTTTTCTCCCGCAACCCCTCCCGGTAGCGCAGAGAGCTTTCGAGTTCCACTTTTTCTTTGGCCGGGGGTACAGCTATCCGTCGCCCCTTTGCTCCAGCTTTGACTTCCACCAGCCCGAGTTCGGCAAAAATAGCCAGGCCGGAAGCCACAAGCCGCGGAGTCACTTGTTTTTCACCGCTCTGCCGAAGGAGAGTAGCTAGTTCCACATCGGTCAAGCTCACCTCTCCTTCCCGGGCAGCCAGCTTTTTCAGGAAGGTGTATAGTTTGGCCAGATTTTCCCGGGACGGCGCTTCTCCTTCTAAATACTGCTGGAAAAGGCCAGCATCTGCTTCCCCATAAAGGAGGTGTAAAATAATTTCTTGCTCTTTTTCCGGAACCAAGCTGAGCAGGGTTTGCAAAGGGGAAAAATTAGGAAAAAGAGAATAGAGAACGATGTGCCGCACTGGAAAGGAAGTTAACCACGGAACACAACCAGGAGTGGTTATTATAACTGCCAGTTTGTTTTCTCCTATCCTTTGAATCAGACGTTTTTGCCTTTCTTCCTCGAGGCCGCTATGATAAAAGACTATTCTGTCTTTTCTATCAGGCAGTTTACGCCGCAGACCCAGGGCCAGTTCCACCGCCTGGAGGCGGCTGTTGACCAGGACTAGTGTTTTTTCTCCTTCTCCCACCAACCTGCTCACATAGCCGCATCTGTCCGGCCAGTTACGTCTGTCCACTATCCGGAAGTCCACTTCCGGCCTCTCCTCGGCAAACACCTGCTCCAACTCAATGCCGGCTGCCCTTTGCTCTACTTTGCTCCCTGCAAGAGCCAGGAAGCAAGCCCTCCAGCTTTCCGTTTCTTCCTCCACCTGCCGGCAGGCTTCCCGGTACCATGAGCAGTTACAGTAGTGAAACTCCTCCATGACCACAAGGCCAGGGGACTTATTGCCCTGCCGGAAGTTGTTGCGACGATGCAGGAAAAATTCCACCGTTGCCAAAGCAACATCCCCTTCTCCCTGCTGCCAGCGGCAGAAAAATTCCTCTTCTTCTTCTGCTCTCTCTCCTAAAAGATACACCTGCAGTCCCAGCCGTTCCATAACACCCCGCAGGAGGTCATACCTCTCCTTGGCTATACTCCGGAGAGGGAAAAGAATCAGAACTCTTTTCCTCTTGGCAAAAACAGTAGTAGTCGCCGCCAAACAAAGAAGATCCATCCTTGTAGCAAGGGAACCCTGAACCAGCAGTTTTCCCTGCCGAGAAAGGGAAGCAACTATTTCTCTGACCAAAGGCGGTATCTCCGCCCTACCGAGAAGGCGGGCAGCAGCCACGGGTAATTCTTCAGGAGAAATTGCAGCAAGATATCCTCGAACTTCTTCTGCCTCCTTCTTTTTCCCCGTATCCCCCTTCAGTAAAGAGTTTTCCCTTCCTTTCTCCAGAAGCGGGAGCTCTTCCTCCCAGGTCTTCTCCTCAACCTGTCCTGTTCCGCTCACCGGGTTATCAGGCTGGGAACTGGGTTTTATCTCCTGCACCTTCAATTGGACGCTGGTGCGGCCGTTCCAGGTATTGAGCTGCGGAAGAAAGGCTACATCCAATCTATCTTGCGGGTACAAAACTCCCGCCAGCTCTCCCCAGCCAAAAGCTATGGCATCGACCACCATCCCGTCTGCTTCTAATTTCATCTTCAGATGGCCGCCGCCGTTGCCCACTTCCCGGCATTCCCGGAAAGATGCTCCTTTCAGGCGGAAAAGGGGGCGTGGGTTGCCGTAGCCAAAAGGAGCCAAGCTGTCCAGCTCTTTTACCACTTCCAAGCTTAACTCCCGCAAATCGACCTCGGCGTCAATTTCCACCCAGGGATACAGACATTCCGGCGCCATGTTTTCCGAGGCATAACCGTTTAAAGCCTGGCGCAACGCCTCTATGTATTCCACCGCCACCGTGAGCCCCGCCGCCTGTTCGTGGCCGCCGTAACGGGTAAGGTAGCGGTCGCAGCTAGCAAGGGCCCGGTAAATATTGAAGCCTGGTACACTGCGAGCCGAGCCGGTTCCCTCCTGGCCATTGATGTTAATCAATACCGAAGGCCGGTGAAATCTTTCTGCGACCCGCGCCGCCACAATGCCAATAACGCCCTGGTGCCAGTTTTCTCCCGCCACCACCAGCACCCTCTCCCGCTCCGGATCGTGCCGGGCTTCCACCAGGGCCAAGGCCTGAGCGAGAATTTCCTCCTCAATCTCCTGGCGGCGCCTGTTCTCCTGCTCTAAAAATCTGGCTAAGGCATAGGCACTCTCCTCATCCTCAGCCAGAAGAAGTTCCAGGGCTCGGCCGGCATCGCCAATGCGTCCGGCGGCATTTATCCTGGGAGCCAGACCAAAAGCCGCCCGGCGGGTAATGTCTCTGCTGTTCTGGTAACCGCTCACTTCCAGCAAGGCCCTTAACCCTGCGTTCTCGCATCGATCCAGCATAGCTAAGCCGTGCCTGGCTAAAATTCTGTTTTCTCCCACCAGGGGCACCACATCGGCCACCGTTCCCACTGCCACTACTGGCAGGAACCTCTCTTCCGCCGGGTAATCCAGCCGGGCATATTCCACCATAGCCTGCACTAATTTGAAGGCTACCCCCACTCCAGCCAGGTGGGGAAAGGGATAGAGACTGTCTTTCCTCTTGGGATTAACCACTGCCTCAGCCCGCGGCAATTGCAGCGGCACTTCGTGGTGATCGGTGATAATCAAATCCATCCCTAACTCGGCCGCTAATTCCGCTTCCGCCAGGGCACTAATCCCGCAGTCCACCGTCACCACTAAGCGGTACCCCATCTGGCGGAGCCGTTTGAGGGCAGTAGCGTGCAGCCCGTAACCTTCTTCCACTCGGTCGGGAATGTAATAGTCGGCTTCCGCCCCCAAATCCCGAAGGAAGCGGAGGAGAACATAGGTGGCCGTTACCCCGTCGGCGTCATAATCGCCGTATACCACAATTTTCTCGTCCCGTTCCAGGGCCCGGTGCAGGCGTCTTACCGCCTTTTCCATGTCGGGCAAAAGGAAAGGACTGTAAAGGTCAGAAATTCCTCCGTGTAAAAAAAGGCGGGCTTCTTCCGCGCTGGCCACCCCTCTGTTAATTAACACCTGCGCTAAGAGAGGACTTATCCCCACCTTGTGGGCAATAATCCTGGCCAGCAGCGGTTCACCCCGTGCTACCCGCCATATCTTCATGCCGTAGCCTTCCATCTCTCCCCTACTCCCCAAATAGTGCATAGTGAATTGCTTCAGCCCGAACCTTTTCTTCTCTCATAACTGCTGCAACAGAGGCTCTGACAGCGCTCGCAGCAACTGTCACAAGGTTCAACGTGGATTAAAATATGACAATTGGGCAATTGCCGGCAAATTTCCTCAGCAATGTCGTGGGCCAGCCGGTGTCCGTCCTCCACAGTAGCGTCAAAGGGCACCACTAAATGCATATCAATGTGGCGTTCCGCCCCCGCTTTCCGGGTCCGAAGCTGGTGGTATTCTAAGTACTGTCCGGAATACTTGTCTAAAATTCGATGGAGAATCTCCATCTCCTGGTCAGGCAGCTTGACATCCAGGATGTTGAGGAAAGCTTCCCGGGTCATCCGCCAAGCAGCGCGAATGATGAGGAGGGCTACCAGGATGGCAATCAACGGGTCAAGCAAAGTAATCCCGGTGAGGTGAATGGCTAAAAGACCGGCAAAAACCCCTGCCGAGGTGTAAACATCCGTCTGGAGATGGAGGGCATCAGCCTCTAAGGCCACGGAGTCGTACTTGCGGGCCGTACGCAGCAGATAACGGGAAACAAAGAAGTTGAGGAGAGCCGAAAAAGCCATGACGGCCGCACCGGCCCCTAAGGCTTTTATCTCTCCTCTGCCTCTGATTTTCTCCACGGCCTCGTAAATGATCATCAGCGCCGCCGCAAAAATGAGGACAGCTTCAATGGTTCCGGAAACGTTCTCGATTTTCCCGTGGCCGTATGGATGGTGTTCATCCGCCGGCTGGGAAGCCTTGCGCACTGAAAAATAAGCTATCACCGCTGCCAGCAGGTCAATGGCCGAATGGACGGCCTCGGATATCACACTCACCGAGCCCATGTACAGGCCAACCCCTAACTTAGTCGCCACCAGCAGGAGGTTGGACCCCACCGAAACCCGGGCTGCCCTGATTTTAGCTGCATGTTCCATGCCCTCAGACCCCCCGGCCGCAAAAATTTTTCGCATTTAGTATGGTATGCCCGCCCCAAAGCACAGGTTCCCATCAGCCACGGGCTACCGCTTTTTTCCGCTGTTCCAATCGTTTGAAGACAATCCACAGCGGGCTGGCGTTGAAAATCGAAGAGTAGGCCCCGCTGATTACCCCAATGAGGAGAGCAGTAACGAAAACGCTGGTAGTACCGCCGCCGAAGAAAATCATCGCCAGCAGGATAAAAATCACCGTAAGCACCGTGTTAACCGAGCGGTTTAAGGTCTGGAGAATGCTGTCGTTGACCACTTCTTCCAGGGTCTGGTCTTTTTTCTTCCGGCGCAGGTTTTCCCGGATGCGGTCAAAGATAACAATGGTGTCCATAATAGAATAACCGATGATGGTCAGGATTGCCGCCACAAAAGAACCGTCCACTTCCCAGCGCATGAGGGAGAAAATTCCCGTCACTACCAAAACGTCGTGGAGCACGGCTATCACAGCGGCAATACCAAACTTGATATCAGAGAAGCGGAAGGCGATGTAAACCATAATGAGAACAGACGCCACTAGCAAGGCCAGCAGCGCTTTCAACAGCAACTCGGAACCAATAACAGGGTCCACCCTGTCTTCCGCCAGCACCGTCACCTTCCCAAATTTTTCTTCCAACCCTTTAATTATCCGGTTGCGCACGTCCTCGTTTACCGCTTTGGTCCGAATAAGCAGCTCTTTTTCCCCGCTGGCCTGAATTACCGCTTCTTTGTCCAGGTTAAACTCGGCCAGGACAGAGCGAGCCTGACCTACATCCACTTTTTTCTCAAACCGCAGGTCAAAAATGGCTCCACCCTGAAAATCTATCCCTTTGTTCAGCCCCTGGGTGAAGAGGGAAATTACCCCGGGGACTATTACCAGCAAAGAAAGAGCAAACCACCATTTCATCCGCCCGATAAAATCCACTCTGCCGCACCTCCTTTAAACCCCATAGAGGAAAGGCTTGTCCAGTCCCGGCGTATCCGCCAGCAAACGCAACAAATAGCGGGTGAGGAACACCGCCGTAACAATACTGGCTACGATACCCAGCAAAAGAGTTACGGCAAAACCGCGAATAGGGCCGGTACCGAAATAATAGAGGACCAAACCGGCGATTATGGTCACCGCATTGGAGTCGAGGATTGTGATGAAAGCCCTGCTGAAGCCAGCGTCGATTGCCGAACGGAGAGTGCGGCCTATCCTAATTTCTTCTTTGATTCGCTCAAAGATAATCACGTTGGCGTCTACCGCTACGCCGATGGAGAGGAGGAAACCGGCAATTCCCGGCAGAGTAAGGGTAGCCCCCACTGCCGCCAGTAAAGCCAGCAGCAGGAAAGTATAAACCAGCAGAGCAAAGTCAGCTACCAAACCGGGCAGGCGGTAGTAAACGGCCATGAACACTAAGATGGCAATTACGCCAATTACGCCGGCCACCTTGCTCTTATCCAACGAATCTTTCCCCAAAGTAGGTCCTACCACCCGTTTCTCCTTTAAGACTAACTTTACCGGCAGGGCACCAGAGTTGAGCAGATCGGCCAGGCGTTTGGCCTCCTCTTCCTCGAATTTACCCGTGATCTGAGCGTTGCCGTCGCTGATGACACTCTGCACTACCGGGTTGGACAAAAGCTGGCCGTCAAGGTAAATGCCAATGGGCTGACCGAGAAACTTGGCAGTAGCATCGCGAAACTTGCGCGTTCCTTCGCTGTTAAACTGAAGGGAAACTGCCGGATTGCCCGACTGGTCGTAGCTCAAAGCTGCCTTCTTTAAGTCCGCCCCCGTCAAAATCGTTTTCCCATCAGGACCTTTGAACTCCAGAAAAGCCGTCCGGCCAATGGTGTTGATAATTTCGTTGGGGTCCTTTACTCCCGCAATTTCCACGATAATTCTTCGCTTACCCTGGCGCTGGATAATAGGTTCTTTTACCCCAAAACGGTTAACCCGGTTTTCCAGGTTTTTGATGGCACTGTTAATGGAATCGTCGTTTACCTTTGCCTGAGGAGTATCCTGGGCTTCGTAGAGAACATGTAGTCCTCCCTGCAGGTCCAGACCCAGATTAATGTTTTTCAGCACCAGGGGAAGACTCAGGTACATCCCTACCGACAGCAGGATTACCACCATAAAAAAAATGACGAGTTTTCGGTAAGCCATCTCTCTAGCTCCTCTCCCATCAAAGTCACAGCAGTCTGGCTCCGTTTATCTCCAGCTCAAAAGTGCAGTGCAAATAGTCAGCCGCCCGGCGGCAGAGAATCATCCGGCTGAGGAAAATTTCGAAGTACTCCATCACCGGACAGATTTCAATGTCGATGGTCAACTCCAGGGTTATAGCCCGCCGCTCGGGACTGACCCGGAGGAAAGAGTGCTCTACAGCATAGTTTACCCGGTCGTGGATATCAAAAGTAGAAAAGTCCTGGTTACGCACCCGCGAGCGATGGACGTCCGACTTGTCAGCCAAGATAAGAGCTGCCGCCACATTGTTTACCGGGTGACCGTACTCCTCTTCGTGATTGCCAATAGCCGCAACTATGGTGGCAATCTCATCCGGCGGCATTCCCATCCGGGTCAAAATGTTAAAAGCCAAAGCCGCTCCCGACTGGCCGTGGTCATAACGGCTAACCACATTACCGATATCGTGCAAATAACCGGCAATAGCTGCCAGCTCTACTTCCCGCTCGGGGAAACCAAGACGCTGAATTATGTTTTTAGCGATGCTCGAAACCAGGTTGACGTGACGGTAACTGTGTTCAGTATACCCCAGCGCCCCTAAAAACTCGTTCCCTTTGCGGATGCAGGTGTCTACCACTGGATCGCGCTTGATATCTTCTAAGGTAATCATTTCCCTCCCCCATTCCATCTTTCCAGGTTGAAGCCCACCTGCTCATACATAGTATTCGCCGCCCAGAAGAAAAATCCTTTTTCTCTCTTTCTGTTCAGCACAAACAGGACCTCCTTCCGGGAGGTCCTTCTCCTTAATCCCCTTTCTCTTCCCGCCGCGCCGTGATGTGGGTTTTCAACACCTCAAACTTGACATTATCGATGGTGCGGAGGACCACAGTATCATCCTTGACCTTTACTACCGTACCGATAATTCCGCCGGCAGTGATTACCCGGTCATCTACCTTCAGGCTGTTGATCAGAGCTTGATGCTCCTTTTGCCTTTTTTGCTGGGGACGGATAAGGAAAAAATAAAAAACAGCCATAAAAGCTATCAGGTAAAGAATGGTATAGAGCGCAGTCATTTAATTTTCCCCCTTTACTTTACTTCACTTTTTCCAAACTTCCAGGAGCCTCTTCCTCTTCCCGCCAGGCTTCACCCGCCTTTCGCACAAACTCTTCTGTCCGGTCTTCCAGAATGGCCTGACGCAATTCCCGCATAAGCCGGGTGATGTAGCTCAGATTATGCCATGTAAGTAACCGCAGAGCCAGAATTTCCCGCGCTTTGTAAAGGTGGCGGAGATAAGCCCGGGTGTAATTGCGGCAGACGTAACAGTCACAATTGGGATCGAGGGGGGATAGGTCCTCAGCATAGGCTGCATTGCGCACCATAACCTTCCCCAGGCTGGTAAGGGCCAGACCATTGCGGGCTACCCGGGTAGGAAAAACACAGTCAAACATATCCACTCCCCGGATTACCCCTTCCAGCAAACAATCAGGAGAACCAACCCCCATCAAATAACGGGGTTTATCCTTGGGGAGGAGAGGAACGGTGTATTCGAGGACCTCGTACATGAGAGGTTTCGGCTCCCCTACGCTCAAGCCGCCAATGGCATAGCCGGGAAAATCCATTTCCACCAGCTCTGCCGCGCTTTGTTCCCGCAGGTCGCGGAAGGTACCTCCCTGGACGATACCGAAGAGAGCCTGGTCCGGCCGGGAATGGTACTCTTTACACCGGCGGGCCCAGCGGGTAGTTCGTTCTACCGCCTGGCGGACATAATCGTAAGAACATGGATAGGGAGGACATTCATCAAAGGCCATGATAATGTCTGCTCCCAGAGCCATCTGAATGTCAATGGCTTTTTCCGGAGTCATAAAATGGCGGGAGCCGTCGATGTGAGAACGAAACTCCACCCCTTCTTCCGTGATACGTCTTAGCGGTGCAAGGCTGAAAACCTGGAACCCGCCGCTGTCAGTGAGAATTGGCCGGGGCCAGTTCATGAATCGGTGGAGCCCGCCGTGGGCGGCGACTAACTTTTCTCCGGGCCGCAAATAAAGGTGATAGGTGTTACTGAGAACAATCTGCACCCCTATTTGCAAAAGCTCTTCGGGAGCCATAGTCTTGACCGTGGCCTGGGTTCCCACCGGCATGAATACCGGCGTTTCTACCGTACCGTGGGGAGTATGTAAAAGCCCGGCCCGCGCTCCCGTCCGCGAACATTCCTTGACCAGTTCAAAACGAATTGCCATATCTTCTTCATCCCTAACAGGTTAACAGCCTAAAGAATCAGCATAGCGTCGCCAAAACTAAAAAACCTGTATCGTTCTGCTACTGCCTGCCGGTAAGCCTCCATTATTAACTCGTAGCCGGCAAAAGCTGCTACCAGCATTAAAAGGGTAGAACGGGGAAGATGAAAATTGGTGACCAGGGCATCTATCGCCCGGAATTTATACCCCGGGTAAATAAAAATATCGGTCCACCCCTTGCCAGGGGTAATTTCTCCCTTCTCACCGGCCGCCGTCTCTAACGCCCGGACACAAGTGGTTCCCACCGCTATTACCCTTCTTCCCTCCCGCCGGGCCTGGTTAACAATGGCTGCCGTCTCCGGCGGAATCTCATAGTATTCAGCATGCATGCGATGGTCTTCCACCCGCTCCACCTTTACCGGGCGAAAAGTTCCCAAACCCACGTGGAGGATAAGGCTGGTAATTATTATACCTTGCTGGCGGATTTTATGCAACAAAGCAGGGGTAAAGTGAAGCCCCGCCGTGGGAGCAGCAGCCGACCCCTCTACCCGCCCGTAGACCGTCTGATAACGCTCCGGGTCCGGCAGCTTCTTTTTGATATAGGGAGGAAGAGGCACCTCCCCAATTTTTGGCAACAGTTGTTCCCAGTTTCCCTCGTACTCGAATTGCACCACTCTACCGCCAACAGGAGTCGTCTCCTCCACCCGCGCCCGCAGGAGCCCGCCGCCAAAAACCACCGTCGTCCCCGGTTTCACCTTTTTCCCGGGGCGGACGAGAACCTCCCACCGGTCGTTGCCGCGGGGGTGGAGAAGAAGTACTTCCACCTTCCCACCCGTATCTTCCCGTTTCCCCAAAAGACGAGCCGGGAGCACCCTGGTCTCGTTGAGAACGAGGACGTCCCCCGGCCGCAGGTAATCCACTATCTGGCGAAACTGTCGGTGTTCTATTAAACCGCTTTGCCGGTGTACAACCATCAGGCGGGAGGAATCTCGTTCTGGTAAAGGCTCCTGGGCAATAAGTTCTTCCGGCAAGTGGTAGTCAAAATCGTCAACCCGCATCCTGTATTCCCCCGCCTTTTATTCTCAATTTTTAGTATGCCTGATAGAGATAAGCCCCGTTGTAATAATGGGAAATAATCTGGGCTGCAGTATAGCCTTCCTTAGCCATGCCGTAGGCTCCCCACTGGCTCATCCCTACGCCGTGGCCGTCTCCTCTTCCGACGAAAATAAATTTTTCCCCAATAACTACACTGTTAATCACCTTTGCCGGCAACGTCACCGCTACCTTGGTTCCGCCTGCCCCTAAGACAAAGGCTTTGCTTAAATCCACCGTCGTCCGGCCCGCAGCTCCTTCCACCTGAACCTGAGCAGAAGGCACGTCCTGGACGATGTCCCGGACCGTCGAACCTTGGTAACTAACAGTAAAGAGGTTGCTCTTCAGTCCGAGAAGGGAAGAAGATTTGGAAACGGTGCCCCCGTTCTGCAGAGTCACCCGCAACGTTTTTACCCGGCCGGTAGAAGTAACTTTCTCGGGCTGGACGCTGGCAATGGGGCTTACGCCTAAATTACGTTCCAATTCACTGCGGCTCTTTTCCACTCGCCAGCAGTAACTGCTCTCGCCCCACGTGCCGATAGCATAGGCATCCCAGCGGGAATCCTTAGAACGGAGATAGGGAACATCGTTCCCCCATACATCTTTGGCGTTCTCCGTAATCCCCCCGGCATTGGCATGGAAAAGGGCATCGATAGGTTTCCCGTTGTAATAAGCCAGTTTGCCCCGCGTGGCATCAATGCAGGCGTTGGCACTGCTGCTTTCCACATCCTTGCCGCTGTAAACCTGACAGAGAACGGTGTCGCACACATCGTAGTCGCCAGTATCTTTGACGTCAGGATCTTTGAGGCGATAAAAGGCATAGGTGCGGGCAGCGATAGCCTGGGCTTTTACCGCCTCGGCAGGCCAGGAAGCCGGCATTTCTGCCGGAACAACTCCGTAGAGATATTTCTCTAAGGGCAAACGGTTAACTACCCGCAGCTTACCGTTCCGGTTCAGGACAACTATGTCCCCCCGGTATCTTCTTCCCCCTTCAAAAGAAACACTGACATTGGTATCCCAGTTCGGAGCTACTACTTCTACCCGGTCGCCGCCGGTAAAAAGCACCGTCCCGTTTCTTTTCACCTGAATATTAGCTCCTACGGGAGCAAACTCCACTTTATCCCCGGGACTTAAAGCTACAGGAGGGTAACCCGGTCCGTCCTGAACAGTATAACCGCTGTTCCCCCAAGGAACAGTGATGGAGAAGCTGCTAATATTCTCCCCCAACATCACCCGGATCAGAGGTTCTGTCCCTGCTAAAGCCGGGGCGCTCAGCAGCAAAGATATGGCAACGGCTAGGAAGAAAACCTGACACCAAAGCCACCCTTTCTTCACATCTCCTCCCCCCTTTTGGGAAAGAATTCGACAAAATAATCTCTCTTCCTGCCGGAAACCGGAAAAAGCCTGCATTTTTCGTAAGAAAAAAAGAGGGAAAGAACCTGCCTTTCCCTGCTTACTCCTCCCTATCCTTGCCTCCTCCCTTTTCTTCTCTTTCTCCTACCTGGTCTCTCTCGCGAAGGCGTTCTTTCTCCTGCACCTGTCTGGCTAAAGATTGTTGCCGAGAACCAGACAGATTTTCCTGGCGCTGCTGGTTTGCCGGGAGAGGCTGGGAGCCACCCGCATTGGCATTACTGCCATTGCCTCTGTCAGCTTCCCCGTGGCTGCTCCCTCTTCCTTCCTTTCCATCCTTATCGTCCTTCTGCTCCTCTCTCTTCTTCTCCTCTTTTTTCTCTTTTTCCTTCGCAGCAAGATGGTTCCGGTAGGAAGCTGATAATCCCTCCAGGGTCTCCTGCTGCCTTAAGTTAGCAATTAACTGAGCAGGGTTTGCTCCCACTTCTTTCACCGCTACGGCAACGGCCTTCTCCTTTACCGCCGCCGGTTCGATAAAGTAGCCGGCTTTAAAAGCTGTAAGAACTAAAGCATATTCACCCGGCGAAAGCCCTAACTTGCGCGCTTCCTGCCGCAGGGAAGGAGATGTGACCACCGTGGCCACCAGAACCCCTCGATTTTCTTTAACCTTAGCCTCAATCTGGCGTTGCCAGCGGTAAACATCGGCTTCCCTGCCAGCCACCGGCGTTACAGCAACCAGGACTACTTTTTCCCCTTCCTGCGGGAAGTAGCCTTTTTCGCCGGCGATCCTCACCGCATCCGCCACTACTGCATCTACCGGCTCACCTCTTTGCAGGTAGCGGGAAACCGCCGCCCCTTCCTCATTTAAGGCCGTTACCGTCTTTACCCTTCCCTTCCCATCCACAGCCAACTCCAGGCTGGGGTTAATGTCCACGGTTACGTAAGCTGCCACCGCTTCCTGTTGCTGGAATAACAACTGCCCCCCGGCAAACAAGCCTGCCAGGAAAAGAAGAATTACAGCCGCCGCTGCCACCAGTGCCGGTAGCCTCATCTTTTTCCGGAAAGAAGGCTCAGCAACCGCTTCCCCTTCTACTTCTTCCCCTACCCGGTATTCGCGGCCCGGGGGAAGGACGACCTCGACAAAGAGAGCATCGGGAGTAAGCAGAATTGCCTTTTGCCCTTTTATTTCCATTATAATACCTCTGTACCTGGCCACGTCCCGCTTACCCCCTTTCCCCTTTTAAATATTCCTGCAAACAGGGGTAATCTCCACTCAGGATGACAACCAGAGCCACTAAATATTTGCGCTGCCGCTCTAAGGTTTTCCGGCTAACTGCCACCCGCGCCGTCAGAGCCTTGAGCGGCAGTTCTTTCCTCCGTTGCACGTAATCCAGGAGTTCTTTGTCCCTCACAATGACCCGAGCAATCTCCAGGCAAGAAAGGCGCGCGTCCCGGTGTTTAGGTGCAACTTCTACCAAGTCCTGAAAGGTTATTCCAAAAGCAGTTAACTCCCGGCTAAGCTTGATAATTTCCTCCCGGCGCTCTTCTTCCTCCAAACGGCGCTGGAACTCCTCTGCTGCTTTTTCCCTTTCTATATAATAAGTCGCCGCTTCTTCACTTTTTGCGTCCGTCTCATCTTGAAAATAAGAGAGAGGAAGGGACAAGTTTTCTTTCTTTTCCCGCCGGTAATAATCGATGAGCCGCCTTTTCACAACCATCTCAGCAAAAGACAGGAAAGAAAGGCCTTTTCCCTCTTCGTAGCTGTCGATGGCCTCGTTAAAAGCAATCAGGCCGATACTCACTTCGTCCATGTCGCTGTGGACATATTCACCTTTAATGCCGGCTGCAATGCGCATGATAAACGGCAAATATTTTTCCAGCAGCCGGTTGCGTGCTTCTTCATCGCCCTGGCGAGCCTTTTGCCACAGCTCCCGGTCATCGTCCTTCCTTATATCCGGCCCCAGTGAATTGAAAAAAATAAAAAACATTACTCCCCGCCCCTGTTCTCTCTATTTTAACGACGCCAGAAAAAGAGATTGAGGAGCAAAGTCAGCAGCAAGCTCAAAACTAAACCGGATACGAGAGGGAAGTAGAAGGTGAAGTTTCCTTTTTTAATCAAAATGTCCCCCGGCAAACGTCCTAAAGGGAAGAGCCGACCGCCGGCGTAAAGCACAAGCCCAAAGAGGAAGAGGATAATTCCGAAAAACATTAACATTCTGCCCATGGGCTGTAAACCTTCCATTTACTTTTTCCCTCCCCGGTAATAACGTTCTTTTTCGCTGTAAATACAGCCGCAGTATTGCTGACGGTACATTCCGCGCTCTTTGGACTCTGCCACGGCCTCTTTAAACCCGGGGCGAAAATCTACGTAGAGAAAAGGAACCCCCATTTCCCTACCTACGGCTTCTCCTATTTCCCGGATTAAGTCGTGTTTCTGGAAGGGGCTGACCAGCAGAGTGGTGGTGAAGAAGTCAAATTTTCCCCGCTGGGCCACCGCCGCCGCCCGGCGCAAGCGTATGGAGTAACAAACCCGGCACCTTTCTCCCTCCCGGAAAACCACCTGCCGCAGGTAATCTTCCATTTCGTAGTCCCGGTCCGCAATCAACGGAAGTCCTATTTCCCCGGCATAGGTTTCCAGAGTTTCCAGGCGCCGCTGGAATTCCTGATAGGGATGGATGTTGGGATTGTAAAAATACCCGTGCAGTTCGTACCCCTGTTCCCGCAAATAGCGCTGCGGGTAAATGGTACACGGGCCACAGCAAATGTGAAGCAGAACCCTGGCCATAAATCAACCCCCTCTGCTACCACAACTCCTTCTGTTCCCCCGCCGCTGCTCGTCCGGTAGGACAAGGGTAACCTAAGTGACGATACGCCTGCCAGGTTGCCACCCGCCCCCGGGGAGTACGCTGAAGGAGACCGAGCTGTAAAAGATAAGGTTCGTAAACATCCTCGATAGTCTCCGTCTCCTCGCTGATGGCCGCCGCTAAGGTATCAACCCCCACGGGTCCACCGGCAAATTTCTCAATTAAGGTACGCAGGAGAAGGCGGTCCACTTCATCCAGTCCCAGCTCATCGACTTCCAGCATGGTAAGGGCCCGGTCAGCAACCTCAGCCGTAATGCGGCCGTCCCCCTTTACCTGGGCAAAATCCCTCACCCGCTTCAGGAGCCTGTTGGCCACCCGCGGCGTGCCGCGACTGCGCCGGGCTATCTCCATGGCTCCTTCCTCTTCGATCACCACTCCCAGAATACGCGCTGCCCGCATAATAATTTGACAAAGTTCTTCCGCCCGGTAGTATTCCATCCTGCACACCACCCCAAAGCGGTCACGCAGAGGTGAACTTACCGCTCCCGCCCGGGTAGTTGCCCCGACAAGGGTAAAGGGAGGCAGTTCCAGACGCAGAGAACGGGCACTGGGCCCCTTACCGATAATTATATCTAGAGCAAAATCCTCCATAGCCGGGTAGAGAATTTCCTCCACGCTGCGGCTCAAACGGTGAATTTCATCAATAAACAGAACATCGCCCGGCTGCAAATTAGTGAGAATGGCCGCCAAATCGCCCGGCCTTTCGATGGCCGGACCTGAAGTCAGCCGCAGACTGGCTCCCATCTCGTTGGCTATAATGTGGGCCAGGGTAGTTTTTCCCAGGCCAGGCGGCCCATAAAGAAGGACGTGGTCCAGGGTTTCCCGGCGATGTGTGGCAGCAGCGATAAAAATCCGCAACTGTTCTTTTACTTTTTCTTGGCCAATAAATTCATCGAGATAACGCGGGCGAAGAGTGCGATCCAGCTCCCGGTCTTCTTCCTTTTTTTTCGCCGTAACTATTCGCTCTTCGTCTCTAATCACTGCTTTAACCCTCCACGCTTATTTTTCTGGCAAGTTCCCCACCGTTTCAACCCTTTTTTTGCCCCATCTCCCGCAAAACTTGGCGCAACAGTTCTTCCGGTCTTTCTGCTTTTACTTCTTCCCTGCTCAACACTTTCTCCACCGTCTGCTCTGCCTCTTTGCGGGAGAAACCAAGCTCCACCAGGGCTTGGACCACTTCTTCCGCGGCGCGGGCTTTTTCGCCTTCCACCCCGGGGAAAGTAGCCAGCCGGTCTTTTAATTCTAAAAGCAAACGCTGGGCCGTTTTCCTCCCTATACCCGGTACCGCCGTAAGTTTATTTATATCCTGCCGGGAAACAATGCTCGCCATTTCTGCCGGAGAGTAAAAAGAGAGCAGCGCCATTGCTCCTTTCGGTCCAATCCCACTCACCTTCTGGAGCATTGAAAAAAATTCCGCTTCTTCCGGCTCGGTAAAACCGTACAACTGCCAGCCATCCTCCCGCACCTGTAATACGGTGTGGAGTTCTATTTCCATACCCGCTTCCACCCGTCTCAGTAAATTAAGAGGAACCGTAATCCGGTAGCCAACCCCCCCGGTATCCACAATCACATAGTTGCTCCCCCAAGCAATTACTCGCCCCCGGATATAAGCGATCAAAGTTGCATCCCTTCCCTCTTTCAAAGCGTTTTCATTTCCAGCTATGGTTAAAATCAGCCTCGCCGCGGTAGCTGTGGGCGTGGCAAATTGCCACCGCCAGGGCATCGGCAGCATCGTCGGGCTTTGGTATCTCTTTCAGCCCAAGAAGGGTCTTCACCATGGCCTGCACCTGGACTTTTTCTGCCCGGCCGTAGCCCACTACCGCCTGTTTCACTTGCAAAGGGGTATACTCAAAAACCGGCAGCCCCGCTTCAGCCGCCGCCAGGAGGGCTACCCCGCGGGCCTCGCCAATGCTTATAGCCGTGCGCACGTTTTTGTTGAAAAAAAGCTCTTCTACCGCTACATGGTCAGGGCGATAGCGGTCGAATACGTCCTGCAAGGACCGATAGAGAATTTGCAAGCGTAGGCTCAAGGGTTTTGCCGGAGAAGTTTCCCAGCAACCATAGTCAATCACTTGCAACCTGCCTCTTTCGTATGCCACTAGACCGTAACCCATCCGGGCTGTACCCGGATCGATGCCTAAAATTAGCATTCCCATCCTTCCCCTTTTACCTTTGTTTTTGTTGAGTTCTACGTTGCCAGCTTCTTTTCCTGCCGAAAATCCTCCTTGCGGACAAAAAATAACCGGGGGGCTTACCCCCCGGAAAAACCTCAGTTTTTGGGATGGATAACGTGGCAGTTCGGATCTCTGGAGTTACTGTCAGGGAACTACACAACTGCTGCAATCGAGCTGCCTGTTGGCGGCGAAGGCGCTCTAATGGAGGGTATCGGGATCCAGGTGAATCTGATGGCAAGCATTGGCGCTCTTCACTCCCTGACTAATGACTGCCTGTACATCCGGTCGGTTGCTGCTATGGCAGGTGCCACAGGTAAGGAGCTGACCGGTGCTGCTCCGCGTGTCCAGGTGTTCTCATTTCAGGTTGGGGGGTTGTTAGCAGCTAACCGATTTGCTATACTATCATCGGTGATTGCTTGAGATGCCGAAGTACCACAAAAAGCGCATGTACCGGACTGCCGAAGCGG
>JASUSC010000078.1 GCA_030446285.1 Eubacteriales bacterium
CAGCGTGGTTTTTGTTGGCTTTACACTGGCGGATATTATATATAAAATTAACTTGTTCTGAAGCTTTTGAAAAACGGCAAGGCAGGGGAACAAATTTGCCGGCATATACCGTAGCCATTACCGGAGCCAGCGGTGCTCCTTATGCCAACCGCTTGCTCGCTTTTTTGCTGGGTAAGGGTTATAGGGTCTACCTCACTATTTCGGAAGCGGGCATGCTGGTAGTCAAGGACGAGCTGGGATGGGAAATTCCGGGAGAGGAAGAAGAGGCAGCCCTTTACCTGCGAGAAAGGTTTAAAAACTGCAAGGGAGAACTTTTTTACTATCATTCGCGCCGACTGACAGCTCCCATTGCCAGCGGCACTGTGCCAGTGGCAGGAATGTTTGTGGTTCCCTGTTCTATGTCCACGGCGGCGGCCATAGCCACCGGGCGGCATGACAACCTGATAGGAAGGGCGGCCGACGTGACGTTGAAAGAGGGGAGGACCTTAGTGGTGGTGCCGCGGGAAACTCCTTTCAACGAGGTTCACCTGCGCAACCTGCTTCGGTTGGTGCGGATGGGGGTTAAGGTGGTACCGGCCATGCCTGCCTTTTACAACCGCCCGCGGTCCGTGGAAGATATGGTCGATTTTGTGGTAGGGCGGGCTTTGGATCAGATGGGAATCGTCCATGATTTGTACCGTCCTTGGCAGGGAACCTAAACGAGCTGGAAATTTATAAACGGTGGAGGTAAGAGGGATGAAAGAGTTTTTTGTTGGGAGTGAGCTTTTGGACATTTTAGAAAAAGTGGAAGCGGGGGAACGGCTAAGCCGGGAGGATGGTATCCGGCTGATGAAGTCCAACGAACTCCTGCTTCTCGGTTACATGGCCGACATAGTCCGCAAGAGAAAAAACGGGGATTACGCTTATTTTATCGTCAACCGCCATATTAATCACACCAATGTCTGTGAGAATTTGTGTAAACTTTGTGCTTTTGGGAAAAAACCCGATGATCCGGAAGCCTATACTATGAGCTTAGACGAAATCGAAGCCCGGGCCCTGGAATGTCGTGACCTCAATATTTCGGAAATCCATATCGTCGGGGGGCTCAACCCCGAGCTGCCTCTTTCCTACTTCGAAGAGATGCTGCGCCGGGTCCGCCGGGCCTTGCCAGGAGTGGTTATCCAGGCCTTTACGGCGGTAGAGATCGATTATTTAGCCCGCAGAGAAAATCTTTCCATCCGGGAAGTTCTGGAGCGATTGATGGCGGCCGGTCTGGACTCTTTGCCCGGCGGCGGAGCGGAAATCTTTTCTCCGCGGGTGCGAGAGAAAATTTGTGAGCGCAAAATCAGCGGTGAGCGCTGGCTGGAAGTCCACCGTACAGCCCACCAGCTGGGGATGCGGACCAACGCAACCATGCTTTACGGTCATATTGAGACACCAGAAGAAAGGGTCGATCATCTCCTGAAGTTGCGGGAACTGCAGGATGAAACCGGAGGCTTCCTGGCCTTTATACCCCTGGCCTTCCATCCCAAAAACACGGGGTTAGAGTCTTTGAACCTTTCCCGTACCACCGGTTTTGACGACTTACGAGTGCTGGCGGTGGCCCGCTTGCTTCTGGACAACTTCGATCATATCAAGGCCTTCTGGATTATGATCGGGCCCAAACTGGCCCAGGTTTCCTTGGCCTTTGGCGTCGACGATATTGACGGAACGGTAGTAGAAGAACGGATTACCCATGCTGCCGGAGCCGATACCGGCCAATGCTTAACCCGAGCCCAGCTGGTAAATATGATTAAAGCTGCCGGGCGCATTCCGGCAGAGCGGGATACCCTCTACAACATCATCCGGGAGGGCTCGTAAGTGGCAGTCCTGCGTGTAGGGCAGGTGGACTACGCCAACTGCCTGCCCATCTACTACGGCCTGGAAAAGCTAGGCTACAGCCGCCAATATGAAATTGTGCGCGGGGTTCCCTCCCGGCTGAACAGAATGCTGCTGGAGGGCAAACTGGATACTACCCCTATGTCTTCTTTCGAGTATGCCGCCAACAGTGAGCAATGCCTTATTTTGCCCGACCTATCTATCAGCAGCGACGGCGAAGTAGGAAGTATTTTTCTCTTCAGTAAAAAACCGGTAGAAGAACTGGCGGGGGAAATCGTAAGCCTTACCAGCTCTTCTGCTACCTCCGTTGCTTTGCTCAAAGTTTTGCTGCGGCTGTATTTCCGGGTGGAATGCAGGTATGTCACCGCCGAACCTGACTTGCGGGCTATGCTTACAGACGCAACTGCCGCCCTTCTTATTGGAGACGATGCCATGGTGGCAGCTTACAATCCTGCTGCTTTCTGGGAAGAGCCTCTTTTTGTTTACGACCTGGGGGAACTGTGGAAGCGATTTACCGGGGAGAAAATGGTTTTTGCTCTTTGGACTTTGCACCGGGAAATGGCCGCCGGCAAAAAAAAGGAGATAAAGGAGCTGGCCCGTGCTTTTGAGGAAGCCAAAGCATACGGGCTTACTCATTTGGAGGAAGTAGTGCCTCTGGCCAGCGGGAAAACCGGTCTGCCCGAAGAAATATTTTCTCACTACTTTACGCTGGTTCGCTACGATTTAGATGAGAGTTTTTGCCGGGGGCTAAAGTCCTTTTACGACCATGCCTATGAGGCAGGTCTTCTCCCCCGGCGGGTCCAACTTTATTTCTGGGAGGAATAGCTGGTGGTTAACCGGGGAAAAACAGATTGGGAAAGAGCGTTGGCGGCAGCAGTAGCGGGTAAGCGGTTGGGGCTGGAAGAGGGAGTAGCCCTCTTTCACTGTCCCGATCTGACTTTGCTGGGGCAAGCTGCTTCCATTGTTCGGCGGCGATTTCACCCGGAAAAGGTGGTCACCTTCATCATCGACCGCAACATCAATTACACCAACGTTTGCATCTGCCGCTGCCGCTTCTGCGCTTTTTACCGCGATCCCGATCATCCTGAGGCTTATGTTCTTTCCCAGGAAGAGATCTTCCAAAAAATTGAGGAGACTATTGCTGCCGGCGGTACGCAGATTTTAATGCAGGGGGGGCTGCACCCAGATCTGCCCTTTGAGTTTTACCTGGATTTGCTGCGGGAAATAAAGAAACGCTATAACATTCACATTCATTCTTTCTCCGCTCCTGAAATCTACCACTTTAGCCGGATTAGTGGCCTTTCCATCGAAGAGGTTTTGCACCGGCTCAAAGATGCTGGTCTCGATTCTATTCCCGGCGGGGGAGCGGAGATTCTCGACAACCGGGTGCGCCACGCCATCAGCCCGCGCAAAATAAGCTGGGAACAGTGGATGGAAGTGATGACCACTGCCCACCGGCTGGGGATGAAAACCACCGCAACTATGATGTTTGGCTCTCTGGAAACTGTGGAAGAGAGGGTCCTCCATTTATTGCGCATCAGGGAAGTTCAGGACGAAACGGGAGGCTTTACAGCCTTCATTCCCTGGACCTTCCAGCCTGGTAACACAGAGTTAGAAGAGCAGTTTGCCGGCGTTGATAGCGGCGGATTCGATTACTTGCGCACCCTGGCCATATCCCGCCTGCTTTTGGATAATATTCCTAACATTCAGGCATCCTGGGTAACACAGGGGGCCAAAATGGCTCAAGTTTCTTTGGCTTTTGGGGCCAATGATTTCGGCAGTACTATGCTGGAAGAAAATGTAGTTCGCGCTACCGGTGTGTGCTACCGGGTTCCCATGGCTGAAATTATCCGCTGTATTAAAGACGCTGGTTACCGGCCGGCACAACGGGATACCTACTACCGGATTATTCGCTATTTTGATTGAAGTTGGTAAAAATAAAGGAAGGAGCCTGGGACAATGGGACGGATAAATATTTGGGAAATACTGGTGATAACTTTTATCATCTTACTTATTTTCGGACCACGGCGCTTGGCCGGATTGGGCCGCAGTCTTGGGGAAGCGATCAGAGGTTTCCGCAGCGAGGTTACCCGGGAAGAAGCTAATTCAGGAGATGAGCAGCGGGAGAAAGAAAAGGTAGAGTAGTTGCTGGAGGGCGGAACTGATGAGTAGCACGGAAGACAAACCCATGTCTTTTTTAGAACATCTGGAAGAACTGCGCTGGGTAATAATTAAAAGCTTGATTAGTCTGGTCCCGGCCACTGTAGCTGGCTGGTATTTGAGCAACCGGGTGATGATTTTACTGACTTTGCCTTTAAAACGACGGGGGATAAGCCTTGCTTACTTTAGTCCCGCTGAACCTATTTTCGCCCGGTTAAAAATAGCTTTTTTCACCGGTTTATTTCTTGCCTTGCCCTACATATTTTGGCAGATATGGCTCTTTATTCGGCCAGCTCTCAAGCCCAAGGAGCGGCGGTATGTCCGGCTACTGGTTCCTGTAGCTTACATCCTGTTTATTGCCGGGGTGGTGTTTGCTTACACTACCGTCTTTCAGGTAGGAGTAAACTTTTTTATTGATTTTGCCGCCACTTCATTAGGGGGGCTTGCCCCCACTTTTTCCATCAGTCGCTATCTTTCCTTTGCTATGAGTTTCTTGCTTCCCTTTGGGGTCGTTTTTGAACTGCCGTTGATTTTCTTTTTCCTGGCTCTTTTAGGTCTCGTTCGTTACCGTTTTCTCGCTACCAACCGCAAGTACGCCATTCTCCTCATTTTTATCATCGCTGCCGTTCTTACGCCTGGCCCCGATATTATTTCTCAGCTGTTGATGGCAGCTCCTTTGTACATTCTTTTTGAAGTTAGCCTGATAATTGTTTGGTTGGTGGAAAGAGCTGCCCGCCGCAAAGAAGCCCTTGCCGAGCAGGAAGAAAGCAATTAAGAAAAAGGCGCAGGTGGATGGAGATGAGGCCTTTTGTTATTGGCACTGCCGGGCACGTGGATCACGGGAAAACCATGCTGGTTAAAGCTCTCACCGGCGTTGACACTGACCGGCTGAAAGAGGAAAAGGAACGCGGAATTTCTATTGAACTGGGTTTTGCACCCTTGAAACTACCGAACGGCGGCACAGCCGCCATCATCGACGTCCCCGGTCACGAGAGGTTTATAAAAAACATGCTGGCTGGGGTAGCGGGCATTGACATGGTTCTACTGGTAATTGCAGCCGACGAAGGAGTAATGCCCCAGACCAGGGAGCATCTTGACATTCTGCGCCTGCTCAAGGTTCAGCATGGCATCGTGGTGCTGACCAAAATTGACCTAGTAGATTCCGAGTGGCTGGAACTGGTGGAGGAGGAGGTCAGGGAATTTTTGCAGGGGAGTTTTCTCGCCGATGCTCCCATCATCCGGGTTTCTGCCATCACTGGCGAAGGTCTGCCCCGGCTTTTACAGGCGATTGAGGAAGTGGCTACCCGCTTGGAAGAACGTCCTGTCTTTGGGCCAGCGCGGCTGCCGGTGGACAGGGTTTTCTCCGTGACCGGATTCGGGACAGTGGTCACCGGTACTCTGGTGCAGGGGGAACTGGTGCCGGGACAGGAACTGGAAATACTGCCCAGCAAAAAAATTACCCGGGTGCGCAACCTGCAGGTCCACGGACGCAAAGTGGAACGGGCCAAAGCCGGTCAGCGGGTGGCTGTCAACCTGGCCGGAGTGGAAGTGGACGAACTGGAACGGGGTTTTGTTCTTGCTACGCCGGGATTTCTTACCCCCAGCTACCGGATGGACCTGTCCCTTTATTTGCTGGAAGGAGCGGCGAAACCCCTGCAAAACCGAACCAGAGTGCGCTTCCATGTGGGGGCCAAGGAAGCTTTTGGCAGGGTGGTCTTGCTGGACCGGGAAGAGCTTCAGCCTGGAGAGGAGGCCTATGCCCAGATCGTGTTGGAGGAACCGGTAACGGCTGCTGCTCACGACCGGTATGTCATCCGGACGTATTCCCCGGCTAGAACCATCGGCGGCGGGGAAATTATTGACCCGGTAGCTCCCCGGCATAAACGTTTCCGACCGGAGGTTATTGAGCAACTGAAGATAAAAGAAAAAGGTTCGCCGGCGGAACTCATTACTCAGTTTTTGGCCGGCCGTTTTGCCAGTGCTGCTGACGAGGTTGCAAAAGCTCTGCCTTTTCCTGAGAACACAGCGGCGGAAACGCTGGCTGCTTTGGTAGCTGACGGCAGGGTGGTAAAATTCACCGTAGAAGGCAAAGACCATTACCTTCTCGGAGTTGTTTACCAGCAGAAGACGGAAGAAATAAAAAACTTCCTCGCCGACTATCATCAACGTTATCCTCTCCGGCCCGGATACAATAAAGAAGAGTTCCGCTCCCGCTTCTTTCCTGGACTTGCGCCACGCTTTTTCCAGCAACTGCTGCAGAGATGGGAAGAGGAGGGCGTCCTCACAGTCACCGAACAGTACGTGGCTCTGGCTGAATTCCGAGCTCGCCCAACGCCGGAGCAGGAGGAGAAGATAAGAAAAGTGGAACAAGAGTTTTTGCAAGGAGGTTTTCAGCCTCCTGACTGGCCGGCGGTGGTGGCTAAGCTTGGATTTAAGGAAGAAGAAGCCAGGGAAATTCTCCATTATCTCACTGCCGAAGGTATCTTAGTGAAGCTGAGCGAAGATATTTATTTCCACCGGGAGACAGTGGCTCTGGGAATAGAGAAGATCAAGAGTTTTCTGCGAGAGCGAGGAGAAATTCTGATCGCCGAAGCCAGAGATCTTTTAGGTACTTCTCGCAAATATGCCTTGCCTTTTATGGAATATCTCGACCGGGAAAAAATTACCCGGCGAGTGGGAGATAAGCGCATCCTGGGGCGGGAACAAAAATAATCTGGAGGAGGAGAGAGAATGGAGCAAATAGACGCTCGCGGCAAGCCCTGTCCGCAACCGGTTGTTCTTACCAAAAAGGCTATTGACGCCGGTGCTACCGCTCTGGAAGTCTTGGTCGACAACCCTCAGGCCAGGGACAACGTCCTGCAGTTAGCCCGGAACTTAGGTTGGCAGGCTGAAGTTCAGGAAACTGACGGCGGTTACCGTCTCGTGTTGCAGAAAAGGGATGAAGGGGAAAAGGCTGCTGATCCTATGGCCGGCATTACTTGTCCCGGGGAAAGAGATTCCAACCGGACGGTGCTTTTGCTGACTTCAAACACTATGGGCCGGGGAAGTGAGGAGCTGGGGCAAATTCTCATCCGGAGCTTTTTCTATACCCTGGTGGAAGCAGAAAAAATCCCTTCTGCCCTCTACCTGGTTAATAGCGGGGTTAAGATTGCCTGCGAAGGCTCTGAACTCCTGGATCATCTGCAGGCCCTGGCGGAGCGGGGAATGGAGATCCGGGTCTGCGGTACCTGTCTTGACTATTTCCAACTCAAAGAGAAACTAAAAGTTGGTCAGGTCACCAACATGTACGCCATCTGGGATGCGCTGGCCCAGGCGGATAAAGTTATCCCTCTGTAAATAAAAACCCCTGCCTTCTTGAAGAAGACAGGGGCTCATTTCTTTTTCTTATTTTTCTTTGGGTTCAAAGGTGCTACACTGGGTACCGGGGGAAGATAAAACCTTCATGTCCCCGGATGAAGCAACTTCAATACCCCCGGCCTGACAAATTTGATTGCGGTTGTAGCGACATTCCTCTACCAGGCATTTTATAAAACCGCCGCGGGAAGACCTGTCTCCTTCAGGGGACGGGATGAAAGTGGCGGCCGGGTTCCAGAAGGAGGGAGGAGAAAAACGTGGCTTGGAGCGGCAAATCGCACCCTCACCGTCTCCTGCTGACCAGGCAGTTCCCACTGGGCC
>JASUSC010000017.1 GCA_030446285.1 Eubacteriales bacterium
ATTCCAGGAAGAACTTGAAAAGCTCCTGCATCCAACCCTGCAATTTCAAACCGCTTGAACAATAAATACCGGGTTTCTCAAAAATGTGTCGCAGTTAATAATAAGGGAATAATGTAACAAGCGACACGCTTATATCGAGTCTTCTCGTCGCGACGAGAGTGCAGATTGTCCTCCGCAAGCTAATTTCCCGACGCGGGCTATTTTTCGAGAAGGGAAAGAAGAACCTTATTTTGTAGGTCCAGAGTGCTTGGGCTGTGGTCGCTGTGTTTCTTATTGTCAACTTAAGGCTATCAGTCTTCTCTGATACGTCGGACATACTGTCCATAAAGAAAAGCTAATAAGAAAACAAAGCTGGCAATCAAGACTATAGTAGCACCGGAAGGTAAATCCAAATAATAAGACACCAGAATTCCCGATAAAACCGTGAGGATACTAACTAGCAGGGAATAGGCAAGCAGTCGGCGGTAGTCCTTGGCCAGCTGATATCCTGTGGCTGCGGGGAGCACTATAAGGGCAGAAGTTAAAAGAATTCCCACTACCTTCACGGCGACAATAACGGTTAAGGCAAGGAGAGTTAAAAGAGCAAAATAGAGGGGAGTCACCGGTACTCCGGTGGCTTCTGCTGTTTCCTCATCAAAGGTGAGGGCTAAAAGATCGTGAAAATAAATACCTAAAAAAATAATAACTACAATGGTTACTACACCTAAAAGCCGCAGTTCTGGTAAGGAAACAGTCAAAATATTGCCGAAGAGGTAACTGAAAATATCCACATACCCCTTGTAAAAGTTTAAAATAATTAGCCCTAGGGCCATAGCAGCGGTAAAGGCAATACCGATGGCCGTGTCTTCCGGCAAACGCCCCTTACGACTTAGCCATCCAATTACCCAGGCGCTGCTGATAGCTAGCAGACTGGCGGTAAAAAGGGGGTTTAAGCCAGTGACCAAACCTACGGCAATACCGCCAAAAGCTGCATGGGCAATACCGTTGCCGATAAAGGCCAGGCGCTTTAGTACTACGAAAAAAGAAACAAAGGCACATAACAGGGCTACCAGTATACCTGCCACCAGGGCGCGCTGAACAAAAACGTAGCCTAACATTTCCACAGTTATCACCTAACCAACCCCATGAGCTTGCACAAGACAGGCACCAGCAAGGGGGGTATTAATAAATTGATAGAGAATTTCTGAAGGCGGCCCGGAAGCTATAATCTTCTTATCCAGAAGTAAAAAGCGCTCAGCTACTTGGGCCAGGGCCAATATATCATGGGAAACCACTAGAACGGTCAATTTTATCTTCTGTTGCAGTTCCGCCAATAAATTATAGAAGCGGTGTTGAGCAGAGAGATCCAGAGCGTTGGTAGGCTCGTCTAGGAGCAGCAAGCTGGGTTTATGAACTAGGCAACGGGCCAGGAAAACTAGCTGCTGTTGACCACCCGAGAGGGCGCTCAAAGGTGTATCTAAATATTTTTCCATGCCCACTAACGCCAGGGCTTCTTTTATTTTGGCCCTTTCAGCGGAATTAGGGCCCAGGGCAAAGGGACGCCGGGGTAAGGCCAAAAAAACGGCTTCACCCGCGGTCAGGGGGAAATGAGTATTGTAAACGGCGCGCTGCGGGAGGTATCCTATCCGCTGGCGCACCACCGGGTCTTTATAAGGGTTACGGTCCCACAGGCGAATTTCACCGCTGGAAGGCCTGGCCAGCCCCAGAATCAGCCGTAGTAACGTGGTTTTGCCCGCCCCGTTGGGCCCGATAAGGCCTACTAACTCCCCGTCTTTCAGGGAAAAAGTTACTTCCTGGAGAACCGTGCGCGGGCCGTAAGAATAGGATACTCCCACTATTTCCAGAGGTTTCACTAATTGGTGCCTCCTCCGCCCAAGGCTTCTTTAAAGATCCGCAAGTTGTAATACATCAAATCAAGATAACTATTAAAGTTAGCACCCACCGGGTCGACGGTGTAAAGGCGCCCCCCATATTCTCGGGCTACTACTTGAGCTGACTGAGGATTAAACTGGGGTTCGATGAGTATTGGCGGTTTGCCTTGCGCTCCTGCCTTCTGAACTAACTGGGCCAGGTGGCTGGCCGTGGGCTCTTGTCCGGGCTTTTCTTCCACTGCAGCTAGTTCTATTAGATTATAACGGCGAGCAAAGTAGGACCACGCCGGGTGGAAGCTGATAAAATAGCGTTGCGGTACCCCCTCTAACGCCGAACGAATATCGGCATCGAGCTGGGTGAGCTTTTCTTGCCAACGTTTTAGATTGGCCATAAAATAATCTCTTTCTGCCGGTGCCAACTCTGCCAGAGCCTGAGCCACGGCTGGTGCCAGATGATCTCGCATTAAAATAGGGTCCAGCCAGATATGAGGATTGCCTATCTGCTGGTGGTCTTCAGGAGAGTGCCTATCCCCTCCTGAGGCAGCCTTATCCCCCTCGGCAGGAGCGTGATGTTCATGCCCATGATGCTCATGCTCTTCTGGTATTAGCTCCAAACCATGGCTTAAGGTTAAAATTTTTGCTTCAGGGGCGGCGGAAGTGGCCACCTTGGAGATCCAGTCATCGAGGCCTGCTCCAATCTTTAAGATGAGGCGGCTACCGGTCAGAGCCTTCACCTGAGCTGGAGTAGGTTCGTAAGTATGCGGACTGGCTCCAGGTGGTAGAACGGTCACTACTTCCACCTTTTCCCCGCCAATTTGGCGGGCCATGTCGGCCAGCGGCATAATAGTGGCTGCCACCTTCAGTCGGGCCGACTGGGCCTTATGGTCGGCGGGGTCCCTCTGGTCGGCGGTGTCCTCTCGGTTACAGCCACTTAGGAATAGCAGGGTAAGGCAGGTAAGTATTAAAGCAAATAAGAGCCGAACACGGCTTTTCCAACTATTTTCCCGCAATTTTAACCACTCTCCCCTCCGACGTATCCCACTTTCCCTGCCAAGGCCTGCTTAGGCCTAAGGCGAGCGAATAGACCCGAGCGCCTGGCCAAACTCAATCTGTGGCTGAAAGCGTAAGCCGCTCGAGGCCGTTAGCCTTGCGGCCGGCAACTGAAACAAGATGTCAAATTTGCCGGCAAGTCTGCCTTCAGCTTTGAGGCCGAGCAAAAGTCCTGCCCGTGAGGGAGGTCTTTGCACCCCTAACCCAAGCAGCCCCGGAACCAAAACTAAGACAACTCAGCCCTTCCCCCCTTTCCCTTTGGCAGCGGCTACAGTAACCGTGAACTTCAAAAGAATGGCCCGTCACCCAAAAATCGCCGAGAACATGAGAGGGCGGCTGCCAGCCGTCTACAGGGCAGCCCGGCAAACAGGTGATGTTGCCGCACCCCAGGCAAACCAGGTGACAGTGATGCTCTTTTAGCAACTCGAAACAATCACTGTAGGCCGTGCTGGAACGTATCTGGGCAACCAAACCCAACTCGGCCAACAGACGCAAGTTGCGGTAAACAGTATCCTGGCTGGTGTCCGGGAAAAGGGGCTGAAGTTGCTGGCTTATTTCAGCGGCTGTTAAAGGCTTGGCAGCCTTGAGCAAAATTTGTACTATGGCCCTTCGTTGTGGGGTTATTTTATACCCGGCTTTTTTGATTGATTCTAAAATATGAGTCACGGACATATTACATCCTCCTATTTAGGATTTTTCTTATTTAAGAATAAACTATACTTAGGCGCTGTGTCAAGGTTTAAGGGAGAACTGTCTGGAGAAAGACCAGAGTTTCGTTCACAATACTTTGAGAGATTTAAACAGATACTAAAAAGGGTGGGTATCCCGAGGGTATTATCAAAGTGGCAAGAAAAACCCCAAAAAGGAAGGATACCCACCCAATGAAATTATGCCACCAACTCAAAGCTTCGGGAAATCCGCAAGCCCCTGCCCAGATTATTATCTCTCTCCTCGAAAACCATCCCCCTAAAGAAGTAGCTAAAACTGTCGCTGTCTCCGTTAGTTAAGTCTATAAACTCCGTCCGCGTTTTATAACCTCTGGCGGCCAGTTATCTGCGTGTATCCCAAAAAGAGGACCTAAAAACCCTTCGCGTTACTATATCGACCTCTCCACCTGCAAACCCTTGCAATTTTGGTAAATCGATACCAAGTACATCGCCGACCAACATGCTCTGCCAACCACAGCTTAGGCCGCTACCCTCCACAACAAGTTGCCTAAATACCAATTTACTGCTATCGATGTCAAAACCCGCATAAGATTCACCGCCTATGCCTCCGAGCTCACCTTCAAAAATGGCTTAACCTCCCTCCTCTTCCTCGCCCACTGGTTGCGCGCTTTCGGCGTAAAAGACCACCTCTTCTTCCAAATGGCCCAGGACTGGATCTTATGCTTCAACTACCGCCGCCCGCACTTTGGGAAAGGCATGAAAGGCCGAACTCCTGTCCAGGCCCTTCATGCCTTCCGGACAGCGGTAAGCCCCGCTATCGCTGCTATGCCAGTCTTACCCCTTGACCTCGTCTTACTCCACTTTGGCTACCTATGGAGGGATAACTCACCCGAAAATTTAAAGCTCGTGAACGAAACTATGGCCTATTACCTCCTCTCTAAACCCCCTTTTTCTGGTAAATAACCTTTTCCTTGAGCCCCAAAAGCTCCTCTTCCTTTAGCTTGTAAAAAGATATCGCCCCGAGGGCCAGCAAGGCAAAGAAGGCTGGAACCAGGGAAGCGATCAAGCTGATAGATTTGCTCAATTCAGGCGTGAGCTTGGCATTGCCCACGTAGCCCACTGCCGCCAGGGCGAAGCTGCTTACTCCACCGCTCAAAGCTACGCCGATTTTTATCGGCAGGGCACTCAAGGCCATGACCAGGCCGGCAATATCTTTACCTTCTTTCCAGCGGCCGTATTCAGCCGTATCAGCATAGAGAGCCATGGTAACCGACTGGGCAACGGCCATCCCGGCAAAGCCAAGAACGGAAAAAAGAATGTAGGCCACCGGCCTGCCGCTTACCAGCCAGCCACCGGTAAGAGAGATTACCGCCACCACCATCCCGGCCAGGTAGGCTTTTTTCTTCCCTAAGGCCCGGCTCACATACTCCCCTGCCAGGGTCCCTAACAACGTTGCCGCACTTAATGTGGTTAGGAAAACACTTACCATCATTATGTTGCGGGCGATGTACTTAAAGTAGTACACACCAAAACTCGTCACCAAAAACTGCACCGTGTACCTGGCCATATCTGCCAGCATCAAAATCAGAAGGGGCCTGTTGACCGCCACCTGAGCCAACATCTCTTTAACCGTCCCGGTTCTGGTCCCCTTTTCTCCCTTCTCTTCCCGGCCTACAAAGGGTTTGGCAACTCTGGCGGAAAGGAGATAACCCGCCACTTGGAGTAAGGCGAAAAGAGTCACGGTGAGAAAGAAACCTCTGGCTTCATTCCCCTTCCCTAACCAAACAATCATGGGCATGGTAACCAGCCCGGCCACGAAAGTCCCGGCCGACATCACCTGGGCCCGGCGCAAGGACATGGTCAGACGGTCTTCCGCCTCGCGGGCAATGACGGGAATCAGGGCAAAAAAGGAGGAACCGGCCAAATTTACCGAGACATGGGCAAGGATGTAAATGGTGCCGAGGAGAAGGGCTTTGGCTGCTGCCGGCAGGGGGGGATTGGTAAACATCAGCATGAAGAAAAGGGCGGTGGTAAAAGGAGCGATGAGCAGCCAGGTGCGGTATTTCCCCCACCTGAAGCCTACCTTCTCCACGATTATCCCTGTGACCGGGACGGAAATAATATCGGCAATACGGGCAATGAGGAGAATTACCCCGGCCACCGCTACCCCAATCAAAGTCACGTCGGTAAGAAAGTACGCGTAATAGTTTACCGCTAAGGTCATCATGAGGATGAAGCCCATTTCCCCTAAGCAGTAGAGGTTAATAACCCTCCTGCTCAGTCTATTGCTCATTCCCTTTTTCCCTCCTGTACAGCTGGATCAATCCTTCCCAGTCCAGACCTTTGTAGATACCAGGGAAAGGAAAGGTCTCCCTCCCTTATGGCCAGCCCTTCTTCCTCCGCTAAAACGAGATTTATCTCAAAATTGCTCCGGCGTAACTTTTCCGGCGGAGAACGGAGGAGGGAAAGGTCCCCTTTTAACTCCTTCAACCCGCCGCTCTCCCGCAACCGGCTCCAGTCGGGTCGGTTGTCCGCCAAGGAAGGTTGCGGTAAAACCGCCTTGATTTTCTTCACCAGAGGATTGAGGGCCACTTGGCGGCTGCCCCTCCTTTCCAAAATCCGCTGCTCACCTGGCCCGGCGCCCGTTATCACCATCCTATCCTCGGTTACCTGAAACTGGCAGGCGAGGACAGACCGCTTCTCCTCCTGCCTTTTTTCTACCAGGCCTTGAAAAAAACCCTACTTCCGGCAGATACCGCCGGAGCAGGGTTTACCGGCAAAACATATGGCAAATAATTCTCTTACTCTTCCAGTTTCCCCTTCCGGAAAGCGGTAAGATACTTGCGGGCAAATTTGTCTTTCCCCATCAGCAACTCGGCCACGAGGACAGAGGTCATCAGCTTGCCATCCAGCGGGTCGAGAATGGCCGCATCCATCCCGCAACTGATGCAAATGGTCAAAAAGTGGCGGTTAATAATCTTGCGTTTCGGCAACTGGTGAGAAACGTTGCTCAAACCGGAAACCGTTTTCAAATTGAACCTTTCTTTTACCAGGGAGAGACAGTCAAAGAAAAGTTTCGCGTTGTTGCTGTTGGCCGCCACCGGCAAAACCAGAGGATCGACGTAAACTTTGTCCAGGTCGAAGTTGTGTTTCTGAAGGAGTTCGACCATCCGCTCCAGAACTTCCATTCTCTGTTCTACCGTCTGGGGAATACCCCTGTCATCAATGGTCAAGGCTATGACCGGGCAGCCGGCATCCACTACAATAGGCACCAGATTCTTCACCCGGTCTGTTTCCATATTTATGGAATTGATCATCGCCTTCCCTTCGGTGAGCTCAAGGGCCTTTTTCACCGCCTGGGGGTTGGTGCTGTCAATGCAAATAGGTGCGTCGGTAACTTCCTTGATGGTGCGAATAACCCACTCCATATCGGCCACTTCGTCGGTGAGGGCGGTGTTGACATCCAGGTAATCCGCCCCGGCCTGGACCTGCTTGAGCGCAAGCTCCTGGATAAAAGCCTTGTCTTTCTTCTCAATGGCCTCTTTTACTCTGGGAATGCTGCTGTTGATTTTTTCGCCGATAATTAGCATTTTCTTCCCTCCTGCATAGTTCATCATCACACAGGAAGGGGGGTTTGCCACCCCCCTCAATTTATTTGCCGCCGAACACTGCTTCCGCAGCTTTTAGGCCGTCGCCGGCCGAAGTTGCATAGAAATCGGCTCCGCAGAACTCCTTCACTTTCTCATCCATGAAGGGCCCGCCAATAACAACCTTCGCCTCGGGCACCCCTGCCTTTACGGCAGCCACCGTCTCCTTAAGGGACTCCAGGGCAGCGGTCAGTATCGCGCTCATCCCCACCAGCGGCGCTTTATGCTCCTTTACCGCCTCCACGAATTTTTCTTTCGGAACATCGACGCCGAGATCGATGACGTTGTAACCTGCACCCTTCAGCAGCATGACAACAATGTTTTTACCCAGGTCGTGGACGTCGCCCTTCACCGTACCGATTACGATGGTACCCCGGTGTTCACCGCTCCCTCCAGCAAGGTGAGGCTCCAGATCCACCATAACTTCTTTCATTATTTCCCCGGCCATTATTAGTTCGCTCAGGAAGTACTCACCATTTTCAAACATCCGGCCTACTTCCGCCATGCCGGCCTGAAGGGAGCTTACAATTTCCAGAACCGGAACTCCCGCTCCCAGCCGCTGTTTTACCAGTTCCGCCACTTTCTCCTGATCGAGATCAACCATTGCCTGTGCCAGTTCATCCTGCAATACTGCCATTTTTAATCCCCTCCCTTTTTGTTATCGCTGTACCCAGTACCTTTGTTATCGCTGTACCCAGTACCAGAGATAGAGGTAGGCAAAGAGCTCCAGTTTATCCCATTCATTTCTAATTATGTCGGCATCGCCTTTAATTTCCCCGAGGTCCTTTAACTTCTCCTCCCAGGGAATGCAAACTCCCGGGGGTAGATTCTTAAAAACATTGCCCGTCGGCTTTTCTCCCGTCATTTCCCCCAACCTCCCGGTTTAATATTTTCCATACAGCAGGACCGTTTCGATTACCGCTCTAATGTTCTCCTCCTTGGCGTCACCCTGAACGACGGCTGCCGCGTCAATTACAAACCCGCCATCGGCAGCATACTCATCGATCAGGCGTTTCACGTAATCCCGCACTTCTTCGGGTTTACCGACGGCAAGGAGGGAATTGGGTATATTACCCTTAAGGCAGAACCTGCCGCCGAGGATCTTCTTGGCTTTATCGATATCCGTCATGTCAACATGGAAAACGATACTCTTATCGGGCAGTTCCGCAATTCTCTCCAGATAGGGAGTCCAGTCGCCTTCGGCAAAGAAGTAAGTCCGTTTACCCTTTTCCCAGAGGCCTTCAATAACTTTCTTCAGAGTCGGCCAGTAGAACTCATCCCACTGTCTGGGGTTCAGGAAGGGATAAGCCCCGCGATGCAGCGGCATGAAAGCAGGAAACTCGGTATCGCCCCCTGCGGTAGCAAGAGCGTAGAAAATGTTATGGGGTACGAGAACTTCCATGGCCGCTTTGAGCTTGTCGGGCACCTTTCTCATGTCCATCATTATCCCTTTCAGTCCCCGCAGGGCATCACCCAGGGTATCGAAAGGTGCTTTCGTTAAACCGGTTCCGGCCGGGACAACACCGTACTCTTCCATAATTTTGGCCGTGCCTTGCTGGGTGAGCTGCAGTTCCATAGCCCGCGCCCCGGCTCCTTTAATCAGCGCTACGCTGGCCCGGTAGGAACCCGGTTCGGCAAATTCCTTGTGGATGCGGGGTAAGTAAGTGGTAAGAATCCATTCGGTGGGGTTCTCGATAAAGGCGTCATAATCTTCAGGCAGCATGAATTCGCCTTCAACGTACTGGAACTGAGTGTTGGGCTCCAGCTCCCGCCCGGCAAATTTGAGGTACACAGCTCCCACCGCATCGTGAGAAGCCGCCCACCAGAGACTGGGAGCACTGAAAAACGTATCAACCTCATACTCTTCGACAAACTTTGCCAGCGCTTTCAGATTCTTGTCCAAATCGTAGTAAATCTCCTGGAGGGTAAAACCGGCAACCTTGGCCATAAATTCCGAAACAGTAAGTCCAATGGGCACGCGGTCAGGTTTGCCGCAATCCAGAGCCGTTAAGTATCTCTTTTTGCGCTCCTCCAAAAGCTTGCTCTTGTCGTTACTCATACCTGTCCCTCCTTGTTAATGTTTTTCTGTCGCCTGCCCTTAGTATCTGTTTCTTTTACAGTTCCTTATTATTTCACCTCCCTTGTAATTATGTAATGATGTATATACATGAAGTTTTAAAAAATAAACCTTTGCTAAGCCTCGCCAGCACTAATTTTCTTTACAAGCTCTACCGCTTTCATGACATCATTCTCAAAATAATCTGCACCCGTATATTCCAGCACCTTCTCGTTAACCGGGTAGCCACCGATTATTATTTTAACCTTATCCCTCAGCCCTGCTTTTTTTATCAAATCCACCGTTTTTTTGATAGCCCCGATAGCAAAGGTGAGCAACACCGATATTCCTACAATTCTGGCTCCTGTCTTCACGATAGCATCGACAAAAGCCTTGGGTTCTACGTCTACGCCTAAATCGATAACGTCAAACCCTGCACTCCGGAGCATGTAAGCCACAATGTTTTTCCCCAAGTCGTGGATGTCTCCCTCAATGGTACCGATAATTACCTTGGCCCCTCCGCTTTTCTCGATCGGCGGGAAATGAGGCTCAAGAATTTCCATCACTTTCCGCAAAATCTCCTCCGACATGACTAGGTCCGACAGAAAGTAAGTACCGTTGCTGTAATTCTGGCCAACTATTTCCACTCCCCGCCGGCAGTCTTCGACGATTTCCAACGGTGTGGCACCAGCTTCTATCCTCTTCCTGACCAAGTAGAGGGTTTTTCCTTCATCGAGCTCCGCTATCGCTTTAACCAACTCGTTATCCATACAAGTTTCCTTACCCCTTTTTCGTTCTTTTACTCCCGGTTTTCCTCTTCGATTTTGGTCCAGCCCACGTAGCTGGTAAACTTAAAGCGGTCGCCGCGGAACACGGCCTTTCCCCAGCCGATGGGTTTCTTATCGCGGTTGTAGAGAGTCTGTTCTACCACAAAAACCGGGGTGTTGCGCTTCACCTTCAGCACATCCGCCTCTTCTTCGGTGACGACGGAGGCGTGTAAAACCATCTTGCTCATAGCCGGCATTCCTTCGCCGTAAGCGGATACCAGATCGGTAAAATTGGTCAGAGCAGGGTCCCGCAGTTCAAATTCCAGAATCGGCTTTTTCTTGGAAAAGATCATGTATTTGTGTTCGTAAATTAAGGGGATATCATTGGCTGAGGTAAGGAGACGCAGATACAGACATGGAGTCCCCAGCGGTACTTCCAGTTTCTTAGCTAAAAGTTCATCTGCCCGGACAATTTTCGTGCTCAAAATTTTGACCCGGGGTTCCATGCCCCTTTTTTTTATTTCTTCCCGGAAATCCCCCAGCTCAAAAACCATATTTTCTAGCTGGGGCCGAGCCACAAAAGTGCCCTTCCCCTTCTGAGTGTAAACCAGACCGGCATTGGTCAACTCAGCAATGGCCCGTCTCACCGTCATGCGGCTAATTCCAAGGCGCCGCACCAGCTCGTTTTCTGGGGGTAGAGCATCCCCCGGTTTCAGCTTTCCTTCGTAGATGCTTTTTTCGATGAGTTTGGCCAGCTGGTAATAGACAGGTATTACCGAATTTTTATCTATCCGATTGCCGTCGATCTCAAAGTTTGTGCCCATACTCCTCTACCTGTATATACATCTTTACATCTGGTTTTATAATACCACTACCTTTCCCCCTAGGTCAAGGTTTCACAGTTGCAAAAAATCTGAAAAATTTCCCCTGTTTTTTCAGAAAAACATTAAAAAACACAAATATGTTCATAACACGGACAAAATTTGGTCAAAATTTGGCCACAAAAAGGTGTTACAATTAAAAAAAGCAAAGATTTTATAAAAATTCATTTACGGGAGGTTTTAAGCAGTGAAAGGAAAAACTCTGCGGTACCTGCGCTGGGGAATTCTGGCAGCCATCCTAGCGTACATTACCGGGACGGCTTTCCTGCACCAGCAGGGGGGTAGGGAAAAAGCAGCTTCCGTTCACGCCCTGTGTCCCTACGGAGGTCTGGAATCATTGTACAGCCTTATCTTCTCCGGCAGTTTTGTGCAAAAAATTTTCACCGGCACCATGGTTATTCTGCTCTTAAGCGTTGTTATCACCCTTTTGTTTAGAAGGAGCTTTTGCGGAGTGCTCTGCCCTTTCGGTGCTCTCCAGGAATTCTTAGGCAAGCTGGGCCAGAAAATACTGGGTAGAAGGCTTATCATGCCGGCTACAATCGATAGGCCCCTCCGCTACCTGAAATACGCCGTCCTCATCCTCACCCTCACCGCCGCCTGGGTTACGGGAGGTTTGTGGATGGATCCCTACGACCCTTACTCGACCTACGCCCACCTTTTTGCCGGTATTTCCAGTTCGGTGGAGGAACGGCCGGTGGGCTTTATCCTCCTGCTAATTACCGTCGTGGGATCTTTTCTCTATGACAGATTTTTCTGCAAGTACCTCTGCCCCGCCGGTGCCTTTTACAGTCTCCTGGGCAAATTAAGCCCTACCCTGATCGAGCGAAACAACACCGCCTGTATCCACTGCAAGCTGTGCAGTAAAAATTGTCCCATGAATATCGATGTGGAAAAAGAAACAAAAATCACTTCCTCCGAGTGCATCAACTGCTTAGAGTGCGTTAACGTTTGTCCCAAAAAAGGCGCTATCTCGGTTAAACTGGCTAGGAAGGGTATTTCCACAGCTACCGTTGCCCTGCTGGTACTCGGAATCTTCTTCGGTGGCATCGCCCTGGCCCAGGCAACGGGTAATTTCCAGACCAAACCCGCACCCGTAACCCCGGGTTCAATTACCGGCAGCGAAGAAATAAAGGGTTCCATGACCCTAAAGGACATAGCCAAAGGAATGAACATAAGCATAGATGAACTCTATGCTAAGCTCGCCCTTCCCAAAAATGTCCCCGCCGAAACCAAGTTAAAAGACGTCTCCCAGTACGTGGAAGGATTTTCCCCCGAAGAAGCACGGGAAAAGCTGCAAAAGAAGTAAGACGAAAAAAATCGTCTACCTCAAAAGTAAAACAGCAGCAGATAGGCCGTAGCTACCAGTACAGTAAGCAACATCAACGGAAAGCCGTAGACAAAATAACGCCGGTAGCTTAAGGGGTAACCCTCTTTCTCGGCTATGCCGGCTACGATGACGTTGGCAGAAGCGCCGATGAGGGTGCCGTTGCCTCCTAAACAGGCCCCTAAGGCTAAGCTCCACCACAGGCTGTCCATGGCTTCGGCCGGGAAGCCCCCCATCTCCCCCATGGCTTTGAGGAGGGGAATCATGGTGGCCACGAAGGGGATATTGTCGAGAAAAGCGGAAGCGATGGCGGAAAGCCAGAGAACAAACATGCCGGTTAACAACAGGTTGCCCTCCGTCACCTGTAGGCCCCAGCGGGCGATAAGTTCGATTACTCCCGTCTCCTCTAAGGCCCCCACCATGATAAAGAGACCAAGGAAAAAGAAGATGGTAGGCCACTCTACCGCGAGCAGCACCTCTTCGATTTCCTCCCGCGTCACAGCTAAGAAGACCATGGCCATGAAGAGGGCCACGGTAGCCGATTCCAAATGCAGCACCTGATGGAGACTGAAGCCCAAAATAGTAAGCCCTACCATAATTAGGCTAATTTTCAACAAGCGGTAATCTTTTATCTTCTCCCGCGGATCCAGGGCCAGAATCTCTTTTTTCAGCTTTTCATCGACGGTAAAGCTTTGGCGAAAGAGAAAGTAAAACACGCCCGAAAGGAGGATAAGGAGAAACAGCACCACCGGCCCTAAGTTAACAATAAAATCAACAAAACCTAAGTGGGTCTGGCTGCCGATCATGATGTTGGGCGGGTCACCGATGAGGGTAGCCGTACCGCCCACGTTGCTCATGAAAATCTGGGTGATGAGAAAAGGGTAGGGGGAAATGTCCAAAGCTCTGGCAATGGAGAGGGCCACGGGAACGATGAGAAGAACGGTGGTAACGTTGTCTAAAATAGCCGAGAGAAAGGCGGTTATTAGGCCTAAGACGATGAGGAGGCTCACCGGATTGGCCCGGGTCAGTTGCACCGCCTGCAGGGCTATGTACTCGAAAACACCGCTCCGCCGCGTAAGATCCACGATGATCATCATCCCTAACAGCAGGCCGAGGGTGTTCCAGTCTACATATTCCACCGCTTTCTCCTGGCTTAAAATCCCTAAGACCATGACCAGGGTACCGCCCAAAAGGGCCACCACTGCCCGGTTTACCTTCTCGGCAATAATTAGGGCATAGGCGGCAAGAAAAATTAATATCGCCAGCGTCATGAAGACCCTCCTTACTAAAAGTAAAATACCAGCAAATATCCAGTAGAAATTATAACAGATAGGAGCATCAGGGGAAAAGCCGTTTTCATAAACCCAAGAAAAGAAATGGGGCAGCCGTGTTTTTCAGCCAACCCGGCCACGATAACATTGGCAGAAGCGCCGATGAGGGTGCCGTTCCCGCCCAGACAGGCCCCTAAGGAAAGGGACCACCACAGGGGATTCAAGGCTTCCGGCGTCATATGAGCCAGCGCCCCCATCTTGTGGATAAGAGGGATCATGGTAGCCACAAAGGGAATGTTGTCCACAAAGGCGGAGGCCAAAGCCGACAGCCAAAGGATGAGCATGCCGGTGAGGGTGAAATTGCCGGCCGTAACCTGGAGGCTCCAACGGGCAACACGGTCAATAATTCCAGTCTCAACCAGACCTCCCACCACGATAAACAGCCCTAAGAAAAAGAAGATAGAAGGCCATTCCACCGCCAAGAGAATCTCCTCTGGCTCCACCTTAGTGATGAGCATGAGCAGCGCAGCCCCGAAAAGAGCAATGGTGGCCGATTCTAAATGCAGAAACTGGTGCAGTAAAAATCCAGCCATGACCAGCCCCAATACCAGCAGGCTTTTCTTCAAGAGGGCGTAATCCTTGATAGCCTGCCTTTCATCGAGGTTCATAATTTTTTGTTTAAGGTCCGGTGTGGCCGTGAGTTTACGGCGGTAGAGGAGGAAAAACACAGCCATGGTGACGAGATGAATTACCGCCACCACCGGGGTAAGATTAACGAGAAAATCGACAAAACCTAAGTGGGTCTGACTGCCGATCATGATGTTGGGCGGGTCCCCGATGAGAGTGGCCGTACCGCCGATGTTGCTGGCCAGAACCTGGCTGATGAGAAAGGGTATGGGATCTACCTCCAGCATATCGGCAATGGTAAAGGTAACGGGTACAAGGAGGAGAACGGTAGTGACGTTGTCCAGGAAGGCTGAAAGCATTGCCGTCACCGTGGCCAGAGCTACCAGGATATACACCGGCTCTCCTTTGGCCTTCTTGGCCGCTTTAATGGCTAAATACTGAAATACCCCGCTCATCCGGGTTATTCCCACGATAATCATCATGCCGATGAGAAGGCCTAAGGTGTTCCAGTCAACATGCTCTACAGCTTTCTCCTGGGAAAGGACTCCGGCCACGATGAGAAACATTCCCCCTAAGAGGGCAGCCACCGCCCGGTGCATCTTTTCCGAGATAATCAAAGCGTAGGTCAGGAGGAAAACAGTTAAGGCCAGCACCATGGCCTGCGACACAGTCCACCATCCCTTTCATCGGTATTTCCTTAATTAGATTGCCCGGAAGAAAGAAGCTTTTCACCCCTGCGCCTGTACTTTTATTTCTCCTTTAACTATCTTGCCTTTTGTTTCTTCTATTCGCCGCCACACCCCTTCCGGCACTCCTGCCGCCGGCACCAAATCCACGCCGCCTTCCGCCAGTCCGAAGGAAAGGGTCGCACCCCGTTCCAGCTCCCCTTTGCACAGCTTCTCCACCGTCCGATAGACCATGACGTCCACCCTTTTCACCATGCTGGCAGTAACCGTCCCGGGAGCTTCCTCGTTCTGGTTAACGTCCGAACCGATGACCAGCCGGCGTTTCTCCCGGGCCACCTTAATAATGCCGGCAGAAGTGTTGCGCGCCGCATGATAAATCACGTCCGCCCCCGCTTCCACCTGCTGACGGGCGTGGTTCTCACCCAAAAGAGGATCGTTGAACGCGTCCTCCGTGACCCCGGCGTAGTTGACCAGAACCTTTGCTTTTTTTGCGTCGGTGCCGTTTACATACTCCACCCCCTGGCGAAAGCCCCGTTCGTAGCGGCGGATGAGGTCCATATCGGCACCGCCGATAAACCCCACCGTACCGCTGCGCGTCAAAAGAGCAGCCATCACCCCCGCTAAAAAGGAACCTTCTTCCTCCCGGAAGCGGAGGGAAATGACGTTGGGCTGGGCTAGTTCCTCATCCACCAGGGCAAAGTTGATATCCGGGTACTCCGGCGCCACTCGGCGCAGGGGTTTCACCGTTTTATAACCAACTCCTATTACCAGGTCATAGTTGTTCTCCGCCAAGTAGCGCAAAGCCTCCTCCTCGTCCACCAGTTGCCCTGGCTCGATCACTCTAAACTCAATCCCTAATTCATCCTGGGCCTTGGTCAGCCCGGCAATAACTCCATCGCTGGTGCCTTTGTCCCCCCTGGGGAAAGAGAGAACCACTCCCACCCGGACGGGACGGCTTCCCTCCGGGCGGGCAATTTTTTTCCCCGTCGGCGTCCCTTCCTTTTGCCCCTGGCATCCGGTAAGCAAAAAAACAACCAGCAAAGCCGCTGCCAGCAGCCAGCCTATTTTACCTTTCAATTTCCTCACTCCCCATCTCGCCGAAAAGCCGCCGGTACTGTTCCATGTTGATAAGAACCGCCCGCGGCTTGCTTCCCTCGTAACCGCCCACGATTCCCTTCTGCTCTAAGGCATCGATTAAGCGGGCCGCCCGGGCATACCCTATCCGCAGCCGCCGCTGCAGCAGGGAAACAGACGCCTGCCCGGCTTCCACCACCACCCGGGCCGCCTGGGGCAAAAGTTCGTCCTCTTCCTCCGGCAAGGCTCCCTCTCCTTCTTCCTCCGTTATAGCCGTGATCTCCTCGTAAACAGGGGCCACCTGCCCTTTGATGTACTCCACCAGAGCTTCCACTTCCTGGTCGGAAAGGTAGGCCCCCTGCACCCGCACCGGTTTTGGCGCTCCCACCGGGAAGAAAAGCATGTCCCCTCGGCCCAGAAGTTTTTCCGCACCCGCCATGTCCAGGATGGTGCGGGAATCGGTTTGGGAAGAAACGGCAAAGGAAATCCGGGAAGGAATGTTAGCCTTGATCAGACCAGTGATAACGTCCACCGACGGCCGCTGCGTTGCCACCACTAAGTGGATACCCGCCGCCCGGGCCATCTGGGCCAGCCGGCAGATGGCATCCTCTACCTCCGCCGGGGCCACCATCATCAAATCGGCTAACTCGTCGATCACCACCACAATCTGGGGCAGAGGTTTTTCCCCTTCCGGCAGGGAGGCGTTGTACCGCTCCATATCCTTGACCCCGTGCAGGGCAAACATCTCATAGCGCCGCTCCATTTCCCGTACCGCCCAGCGCAGGGCCGCCGCCGCTTTTTTCGGATTGGTAACCACCGGCGCAATGAGATGGGGGATGCCGTTGTAGGCAGTAAGCTCCACCATTTTGGGGTCAATCATGACAAACCGTACTTCGTCGGGAGTAGCCTTGAAAAGAATGCTGGCAATAATGGTGTTCATGCATACGCTCTTCCCCGAACCGGTGGCTCCGGCAATGAGGAGATGAGGCATCCGGGCCAGATCGGCAAAGACCGGGTTGCCGGCCACATCCTTACCTAAGGCCACGGTGAGTTTGGAAGGAGCGTCCTGGAACTCCTGGGTTTCAATCAGCTCCCGCAGGTGAACGGGCTGGATTTCCCGGTTGGGCACCTCAATTCCCAGGGCCGCCTTGCCGGGAATAGGTGCCTCGATCCGCACTCCCGGTGCCGCTAAGTTGAGGGCGATATCGTCCGCTAAGCTGACAATGCGGCTCACCTTCACCCCCGGTGCCGGCGCCAACTCGTACCGGGTTACGGCCGGACCGCAGGAAACATGGGTTACCCGGGCTTTGATGCCGAAGCTCTCCAAGGTCTCCTCCAGCAAGCGGACGTTTTCGGCAATATCCCGGTTCAGCCGCTGGGGTTTCGCCTTTTTCCCCCGCTGCAGGAGATCCACCGGCGGCAGGCGGTAAACCCCCGGCGCCGCTCCCTTTCCTCCCTCCTTAATTTTCTCTTCCTTATCTTCCTTATCTTTCTCCGGCAGAGGATAAATATTTACCACCGGCCCGGTACCGCCCGGCTTTTCTTCCGGGAAAGAAGGCGGTTCTTTACCGACAGAAGAAGCAAACAGCTCCCCATTGATGAGCACCGGTGCCTGCTGCCGGGAGGATTCTCTTTCCTCCTCCTCTTTCTTTACCTCTTCTGCTTCCTCTTCTTCCACTTCGGTGTAAAGGAAATCTATCAGCCGCTCCTTCCCCTTCTGCCAGAGCAGTCGTAGCTTCTGCCCAACTCGCTGCAACAAACCGCCGAGGGAGATGTCGGTGAGCATAACTGCGCCGGCCAGGGCCGAAACCGCCAGGAGGACGTACGTTCCCACAAGGCCAAAAAGTTTAAAGGTCAAATAAAAAAGCAGCGCCCCGGTAAGGCCGCCTCCCTGGCCTTTAAGGCCCAGCTCAAAAATTCCCCGGTCCGGCACCTGATCGGAAAAATAAAGGGCGTCGAGGTGAAACAAGGTCATAAGTCCCAAGAAAAGAACTATCACACCCGGTCCTCGCAGTCCGGAATTGCCCGGCTCTTTCTTTAAAATCATGGCGATCCCGTAATAGACAAAGATAAGGGGAAAGAGTAGCTTCCCTTCGCCAAATAGAACGGCTAAAAGCCGTGCCAGTCCTTTGCCCAGAAGGCCAGTTGCGGTAGTAAAAAGGCTGAGCCAGAGAAAAAGGGCTGCCGCTAAGAAAGCCAGCCCGGCCAGTTCCCTAAGCAAACCCCGGTCCCGCCCAGAAACTCTGCGGCCGGATATAGGACGCATTTTTTGGGTTTCTTCGCGACTTCTTTTCTCCGCTCGCGCCATTTTACCACCTCCTTTTAACTCTTCTCCATCAGCAGGGAAAATCCTTCCCTATAAGCGCCCGGCCAGTTGAGCGATAATGACCACCAACCCTAAAACCCAGACGTACCCGGCAAAAAGGCGCATGTTTCCCCGCTCAAGAAGACGCAGCATAAACTTAATGGCCGCATATCCGGCTACCGCCGCCACCACCGTTCCCAATATTACCGCTCCAATATCCCTTGTACCGGCAGGATTTTGCAAAAAATCCTTCGTCTCCAGCACCGCCGCCCCCAAAATAGCGGGAATGGAAAGGAGAAAAGAAAAACGGGCGGCCAAACTCCGGTCCAGCCGCCGCAGCAGAGCACCGGAAATGGTGAGGCCGGAACGGGAAAGGGCGGGGAGAATAGCCAAGCCTTGCATAAAGCCAATAAACAGGGCATCTGCCGCCGTCATATCCTCCAGGTGGCGGTTTCCTCCCCGGGCTCTCTCAGCATACCAAAGAATCAAACCCGTGATGAGGAACTCCACTCCCAACGTTTTCCCAGAGGAAAAAATTTGTTCAAACCAATCCTTAAAGAGAACCCCCATCAAGCCAGTAGGGACAGTGCCTACCACAATTAGAACCGGCAGTTTCGCCAAAGGCCGCTTTAACATAGCAAGGAGGTCCCGCCAGAAAACGGCTACCAGAGCCAGCAACGTGCCAAAGTGCACCATGACATCAAAAAAAAGCATGTCTTTCAGCCCGAAAATTTTCTGCAACAGCACTAAGTGGCCGGAGCTGCTCACGGGTAGAAATTCCGTCAGCCCCTGGACAAGTCCTAATACCACTGCTTCCCAAACTTTCACCCTTTTCGCCTCCTCAATGGTAGTAAAGCCTACATCATTATACCACAAGCCCTCCCAAAAAAGAGCACAAAAAAAGCCCCCGCTCTCTCAGGAAATTTTGCGGTGAGCCGCACTGGCAATCACCAACCGGAAAAACTCTTCATTGAAACGCAGGCTTTCGCGGAGCTTACGGCGCCGCTCCGGCCACCATCCCTCCCAGGGCGCAAACTGGGGGTCGCCGCAGACATCAGCTCCTACCACCCGCCGATATCCCGCAAGGGTCGCTAAAAGCTCAAAAAGCTGCCCTGACCTTAGCTTTCCCTGCTCCCAGCCCGTGACGGCAAACTCCTCTCGCAACACATCCTTATCAACGCTTATATAAACGGCTCCTGGCGGAATAAGGGAAAGGAGGAGGGTCTTGGCCTGCGGATGGGAGAGGGTAAAGGGAGCCAGCCGTCCTCCGCCCGGCTTTCTCCGCCACTTTTCCTTTTCTTCTCCGTCCGGCGGCACATAGACCACTTTCTCGGCTGAAACAGGGGCAACCCCGGCAAAACTCTCGGCCGCGGCTCCCACCACAACAGCCCCTTGCAATGTCGGAAGGGCCAGGGCCCGTTCCAGCCAAGAACCGCAGGTTATTAACTCCTCCCCTGGGGCAGGACACAGTTCGGAGTGATTGTCAAACAAGACAAGAGTAAAAGGTTCTTTTATTCTTTTGAGCAACACGTAAGTCAAATAATGGTAATCATTGTTCCCGATAAGAACGAAAGGTGAGACCTCTCCGTGCAAGCGTTCTTCTACTGCCAGCAGCCGTTCCCACCGGCAGCACCATCGGCTTAGGCCCTCTTTCCGCAGATCAAGAAACCGTAGACAAAGACGGCTGTAATCCTCTAACAGGTTGAAAGAGTCGTCCAGCACCAATGCTGTAACTTCCCCTTTTCCCCTGTCCACAGAAGATCACCAGCCAGGATAAGGAAAAAACGGTCTTTTTTTATAATTTTACCACTGAACCCAGCGCCGTTGAACCCTTTTTGTAAGCACCGGAGTTTTCTCAACCACAAGCGGAACGTATATTTTCACCCTTTTCTGCCATGCTAAAAAAAGAACAAGTGTTGGCAGGAGTGAGGGCAATGACCGATTTCGATATGGAAAACTTCACCGCCGAGCCGGCCGAAAAGACAAAAACGCCGGAAACCCGCAAGAAAACAGGCCGGACTGCCACCCAGAAGGAGAGCATCGAAGCCCTGCGGGAATTAGGACAAACCACCCTCCCCGCTGAGGGTTTTAAAAGCCGCATCCACACTATTCCTATCGTTGGGCAAATCGAAGGCCACATGGTCCTGCCGCCGCAAAATAAAACCACAAAATACGAGCACATCATTCCCCAGTTGGTGGCAGTAGAAGAAAACCCGGAAGTTGAAGGAATGCTAGTCATCCTCAACACCGTAGGAGGGGACGTGGAAGCCGGCTTGGCCATTGCTGAAATGATCGCCAGCCTCTCCAAGCCCACCGTTTCCCTGGTCTTGGGCGGAGGTCACAGCATCGGCGTGCCAATTTCCGTTGCCGCCGATTACTCCTTTATCTCCCCCACCGCTTCCATGACCATCCACCCCATTCGCTTGAGCGGTCTGGTTATCGGCGTCCCCCAGACTTATGAATACCTCGACAAAATGCAGGACCGGGTGGTGAACTTCGTCGTCGCCCACTCTAAAATTAGCGAGAAAAAGTTCCGCCAGCTCATGTTCAAAACAGGGGATCTAGCCCGGGACATCGGCACCGTTCTGGTGGGTGAGGAGGCCGTCCGCTGCGGCTTAATCGATGCTGTGGGCGGTGTGCGGGACGCCCTCGCTAAATTAAAAGAACTCATCCAGCTCCAGAAAGAAAAAAGCGGTTTAGTCCAGTAGCCGCAAAGGGGGTAAATACCATGATCCTCTACACGCCTCTGGCTCCGGAACAGATCTGGGAAGGGTTTGAAAAAAACAGCCCCCGTCTGGTGGAGATGAAAATCGAGGGGGTGAGAGTGCAGATGGACGTCAGCACCCCCGGTGTGGGCGTGGTTCACCGCATCTTCAGCACCGACCCCGCCCACTACCTGGACCCCCGCTTCCAGCCGGGCACCCACTACCGCTTCCAGCCAGTCCCGCCGTGGTTATAAAGCTAAGGCCATATAATTTAAGTTAAGTAAGGATAGATTAAGCCCCTCCCACCCTCCGGTTAGAATTAGAGTGCTGCCTGGAGAGAGGAGAAGTGGCTTCTGTAACATGCCGAGTTATCCACAACAAGCTTAAAGCATAATTTCCTAAAACGATAAAAAAATCCGGCCGCAAATATGCGGTCGGATTTTTTGGGGAACAGCACCCTATTTAGGTTCCCTGAACCTTAAGCTCCACCCCGTCCTTTACAAATGCTTGCCGGTCTACGCTCCCGTGGGGAGGGATGGTAACAAAGCGGGTTTCTTCCCAGGGCCCGTAGAGGAGGCTCCTCAGGTAATCTAAGCTGCCGGTCACCTCAAAGCACGGGCGGGGAAGAAGACTAGCAAACCAGCGGGTCTTGGCCAGGGTCTCCTCCGTTCGGGGGTGCCCCGTAAAGATATAGGCCAGGTGGGTATAATGTTCGAACATCTTGCGGAAAATGCGGAGGGCTCTTTCTTCTCCAAATTGGCGGCATGACCGCTCGTATTCGGAGATTATCAGGCGTTCTCCTTCCACCCACCCGCCGGAGAAATAGAAACACTGGCCTTTTTCTTCCCGAAGCTGCCGGTATTTTTCCATGGAACCGAGCAACACCGGAATACAGTCATGAACCCGTGGCATGACCATAGGGCACCCGGGTGCCCTCACCCCGTCAAGGGCCCCCCCGCAAAGGCCGTAACCAAGAATGAGCAGAGAGCATCCTGTGCTTCTATCTATGGCCTCCTGCACCTTTTCTCGAAGTTTATCGGGCTGAAGGTGCAGTCCTATGGACAGAAACTCCATCTCTATGCCCGGGGGTGGGGGAAGAGCGAGTATTTCTTCCCGGAAGACATCACAGGATATAATTTTTACGGTCATGGTCCCTGCCTCCCTCTAAAAAACAGAACACCCTGTCCGCCTCCGCAGTCCAGATGGCCAGCCCAGCCATGTTGCTCCTATCTGCTCCAGGAATCATTGGAACATTGCCTAGGCCCCGGGCATCAATGCAAGTCCCTCAGAGCCTGATTTTCCCCCTTTGGCCAGGATCCCTTCTAACATGCGCTCCCCATTGTAGTAACCCTGGGGTGTATTTTGACCTTGAACGGCATTGGCTACTCCGTCGGCCATCAGGCAACAAGAAGATCGTGACTTCTGCCTCCTCTTCTCGCTGGAGGACCATTGCCAGGCGGTCTTTAGACTCTGCGCTTTTGGCTCTCACAGAAAGAAAAACCCGCTGCCACATGATTTTGCTTCTACCAGCAAAGACTGCCAAGGCGGTGGATAAAGCCTTCCACCAGCTTAAAGAACGCTACGGCCCCATCTTCCACCAGTTGCTTAAAAGCATCACCTCAGACAACGGCACAGAGTTTGTCAACTTGAGCAGTCACAGCATTGATGTGTACTACACTCACCCTTGCTCTGCTTGGGAGCGGGCGACTAACGAACGACCCAACGGCCTTATCCGGCGGTTCATTCCTAAGGGAACCGCTATTGAGGACCTCACTTCAGCCCAGATAGAAAGGATCCAGAACTGGTGTAGCACCTTGCCGCGAAGAATGTTAGGCCGGCAGAGTTATTCCCGGAAGAACTTGAAAAGCTCCTACGCCTCACCCTGCCATTTTTTCAAACCGCTTGAACAATAAATACCGGGTTTCTCAAAAATGGGTCGCATTGCAATTTAGAGGCTTTTACAAAATCGCCGCGGGAAGACCCGCCTCCTTCAGGGGGCGGGATGAAAGTGGCGGTTTTATTTTTCCAAAAATCTCTTGATAATTGGATTGAGTTTATCATACTCGATGAGAAAAGCATCGTGCCCGTAGGGTGACTTTATTTCTTCATAATAGACCTTTTTCCCGGCCGCCCGCAGAGCTTGAACTATTTCTTTCTGCTGGTAAGTGGGGAAAAGAATGTCGGAACTTATCCCGATAACCAGGGTTTCGGCTTGAACGCGGCTAAAGGCGTCGACCAGGCTCTCATAACCGCGGGCCACATCGTAGAGATCCATAGCCTTGCACAGGTACAAATAACTGTTGGCATCAAAACGCCGTACTAGAGCATCCCCCTGGTAATACAGGTAGTTTTCCACCTCAAAACGGCTGTCCATGCGGAAAAGATCCTCTTCCTTCTCACAGTTTATCTCCCGGCCGAACTTCATCTCCATGGACTCAGCACACTGGTAGGTGATCATGCCAATCATGCGCGCCAAGGCCAGTCCATTGCGGGGAGGTTCCTTATCGTAGTAGTCACCGTTGTTCCAGTTGGGATCGTTCATTATAGCCCGGCGACCCACCAAGTTGTAGGCTATCCCCTGAGCCGACATGCGGGCCGAAACGGCAATCACCACCGCCTTGTCCATCATATCGGGAAAATTGACAATCCACTCTAAGGCCTGCATACCCCCCATGGAGCCGCCGATAACCATCCGCAGATGTTCTATCCCTAAATGGCGTAGGAGCTCGCGCTGGACCCGCACCATATCGCGAATGGTGATAACCGGAAAGCTCATGCCATAAGGTTTACCGGTAGCCGGGTTGATGGAAGAGGGGCCGGTGGTTCCTTGACAGCCTCCCAGGACGTTGGAACAGATAATAAAGTACTTGTCCGTATCCAGAGCGAGCCCGGGCCCAATGGCTCCTGCCCACCAACCTTCCTTGCGGTCGTCTGGGTGATACTTACCGGTAGCGTGGGAATCCCCGGTAAGAGCATGCAGGACCAAAATGGCATTGTCTTTTTCCCGGTTGAGCTCACCCCAAGTTTCGTAAGCCACCGTAATCGGCCCAAAGCGGACGCCGCTTTCCAGCGTAAAAAGATCGGGGGGATGAGCAAAGGTATAAAATTTTTTTTCGGAAAGAAGTACCTCACCACGGGCAGATGCCAAGGACGTCACCCCGTCACAGCAAAATGTAATGTTTACTTTAACATCTGCTCAAAGCCTGCTCTAAGTCCTCTTTCAAATCTTCCACGTGTTCAAGACCAATGGAGAGACGAACCAGGTCAGGAGTTACTCCTGCTGCAAGTTGCTCTTCGGGAGTGAGCTGCTGGTGAGTAGTGCTGGCCGGGTGGATTACGAGGGATTTGGCGTCACCAATGTTGGCCAGCAAGGAGAAAATTTTCACGTTATTGATAAACTTCTTGCCCGCCTCCAGTCCTCCTTTAATTCCAAAAGTCAACAAGGCTCCAAAGCCACCGGAAAGGTAACGGCAGGCCAACTCATGGGAGGGATGGTCGGGAAGACCAGGATAGTTCACCCAGTTGACCTTAGGATGCTGCTGCAGGAACTTTGCTATCTCTAAGGCATTGGCACAGTGGCGTTCCATGCGCAGGGGCAGAGTTTCAATCCCGAGGAGAATTTGCTGGGCGTTGAAAGGACTCATGCAGGCACCCATGTCCCGCATCAAAATCATCCGCAAACGCAGGAGATAGGCTGCTGGTCCTAAATCAGTGTACCGCAATCCATGATAACTGGGATCGGGTTCTGTGAGCAAGGGGAAACGTCCCGAAGCAGCCCAGTCAAACTTACCGCTGTCAACAATTACTCCTCCGATGGCCGTACCGTGGCCCCCCATAAACTTGGTCAGGGAGTGAACCACAATATCAGCCCCGTGCTCGATAGGACGGCAGAGATAGGGAGTAGCCGAGGTGTTGTCCACAATCAGCGGAAGCCCATGTTCGTGGGCAATTTCCGCCACCCGGGCAATATCCAGCACATCCAGTTTTGGGTTCCCTATAGTTTCGGCAAAAAGAGCCTTGGTCCGCGGGGTAATAGCGCGCCGGAAGTTTTCCGGGTCGGTGGAATCCACAAAGACGACCTTAATCCCCAGGCGGGGAAGAATGTTGGCAAACAGGTTATAGGTTCCGCCGTAAAGGCTGGAAGAAGAAACGATCTCATCACCGGCCTGGGCAATATTGAGAATGGCGTAGTTTATTGCCGCCATCCCCGAGGCCGTGGCTATCGCTCCAATTCCGCCTTCCAGGGCAGCTACCCTTTTCTCCAGAACATCTACCGTGGGGTTGGCCAGACGGCTGTAGATATAGCTTTTTCCTTCCCACGGCGAGGCAAAGGCAGCCGCAGCATCGTCGGCATCTTTAAACAAATAGGAGGTGGTGGGATAAATAGGAACCGCCCGCGAACCGGTTGCCGGGTCCGGCACCTGACCGGCATGCAGGGCCAGTGTTTCCAAGCGCAATTTCTTTTCCGTCACTTTTCATTTCCCCTTTCTTTACCCGTGAATCTAAAAAAAACAAACCCCTTCCTGGCAAAGAAGAGGTTTATTGCTAAACCTTTTCTTATCTGCCAGAAGTCTACCCTTCTGCAGGAATTGGCACCTTTCCCCGGGGAGCGTATCCTCTCCCGCCGCAGGAAGGTTGCCGGGTTTCATCGGGCCAGTCCCTCCACCACTCTCGATAAGAAAAGTGTCCCATATGCACTTTTGCGTAAAATATATCAGAAAACTTTCCTATTGTCAATCGTAAAATTTGGCAGGTCCGTGTCAAGATTCAGTAGGTGACTTCTCCAAAAAAATTTTTCCTCCTGAGACCTCACCAAGCAAAGCTACTTGCGACAGGTATTATTATCTATTA
>JASUSC010000079.1 GCA_030446285.1 Eubacteriales bacterium
GAAGGCATTAGGGGAAAGGCTGTTCATACCCGATTTTCCTGCCGGGGATCTCGAGGAGATACGGCTGCGCCTGTGGGATATGATTAATTCTGCAGCCCCACCTGAAGAGGTTTGCGCTCCGGTGGGAGAAGAGTTTTATTTCCTTGAGGTGGAAACCGTTGCCCTGCCCACTGGGACCGAAATTGCCGGAGTGCAGCAGGCAGAAGAAATAGTAGCAGTAGCGGATCCTCAAGTTATCTTTTACCATCTGGTCGAAGCTTCGCTTCTTGGACCAAGAGAAGACGATTTTTGCCACTGGCTAAAGGCCCAGGGGGAGGAAAAACGGGCGGAAAAGCTGCGCCAGGCGGCCTTGCGTGCTCCTTCTCCCTCGTATTTGCAGCAGCAGACGGTGGAAATTTTGCGGAGTTCCAGTTAGGGACACAACAAGGCTGCAAGCGGGGTGACGTCTTTGCCCAAAGTGACAGAACTGGCCCGGGTAAGACTGGAAGACTACCGTCCCATTGTAGGGGACGACTTGATAGACGATATCCGGCGTCTGGCCCGACCCCTGGCCGGTATGACCATCCAGCACATCAATTCTGCGGCCGTTGGGGGCGGGGTAGCCGAGATATTAAAACGGCTGGTGCCCCTAATGGAAGACGTAGGTTTAAAAGCAGAGTGGGATGTTATGGAGGGGACGCCGGCATTTTTTCATGTGACCAAAACTTTCCACAACGCTTTTCACGGCCAGCCGGTAACAGTAACCGAAGCTATGTTGTCCACTTATGTGGAAGTTTCCCGGCGCAATTACCCTCTGGTTCGCAAGGCCGACTTCGTCATTATCCATGACCAGCAGCCTCTGGGTCTTACCGGCATAAAAGAGGACCGGGTCGGTAAATGGGTCTGGTACTGCCATGTCGATCCCATCTATGTGGACCGGAAGGTGTGGGATTTCTTGCGCCCCTTTGCCGAGAAGTGTCATGCTTCTATCTATCATATTCCTCAGTACGCCAAGGGAATTAAAAACAAGGAATATATCCTTTCGCCGGCCATCGATCCACTGAGTGACAAAAACCGGGAGGTAACGGAAAAAGAAAAAGAGGAAGTGGTAAGACGTTTAGGCTTGGATCTGGAGAAACCCATTGTCCTCCAGGTTTCCCGTTTTGACCGTCTCAAAGACCCGGTGGGAGTAATAAAGGCCTTCCGGCTGGTGCGGCGTTATCTTCCCTGCCAGCTTGTTCTCGCCGGCGGCGGGGCTAGTGATGACCCGGAAGGGCAGCAGGTTCTGGCCGAGGTGCGGGAAGCTGCAGACGATGACCCGGACATTCTCATTTACGACTTGCCACCCACTAGCGACTTGGAAATCAATGTTCTGCAGCGGCTGGCGACGGTAGTGGTCCAAAAATCCATCCGGGAAGGCTTCGGCCTTACGGTTACAGAGGCCATGTGGAAGGGCAAACCTTTAGTGGCTACGGCGGTAGGAGGAATTCGTTACCAGGTGGAACACGAGAAAACCGGGCTTCTCTCTCATACTATCGAGGGCACTGCCTGGAACATTCTCCGTTTCCTCCAGGATAGAGAACTGGCGCAAGCTGTCGGACAGCGAGCAAGGGAGCAGGTGCGGCGCCGTTTTCTCCTCCCGGTTTACCTGCGCGACTGGCTTATTCTCCTCAATCTCCTCAAAGATAAACATTAGAGTCGGAACTCTTCTACCTTTTTCTTCATATTGTTTTGCGGGAGGGAGAGAACATGAGGGTTCGCAAAGCTATTATCCCGGCGGCGGGATGGGGAACCCGCTTCTTGCCGGCCACCAAAGCGGTGCCCAAAGAGATGTTTCCCATTGTGGATAAACCGGCCATCCAGTATATTGTGGAGGAAGCGGTAAAATCCGGCATTGAGGACATTATCATCGTTACCGGCCGGAACAAACGCGGAATCGAGGACCATTTTGACCGCTGCCACGATTTAGAATACTTCCTGAAAGAAAAGGGGAAGCAGGATCTTCTCCGCATCGTCCGCGAGATTTCGGAGATGGCCGATGTCCACTATGTACGTCAGAAAGAGCAGAAAGGGCTGGGGCATGCGGTCCTGTGTGCCCGCAAGTTTATCGGTAAGGAGCCTTTTGCCGTAATTCTTCCTGACGATATCATTGACGCGGAAAAGCCCTGTCTCAAGCAGATGATAGAAATATACGAGCAAAAGGGTGGTGCGGTAATTGCTGTGGAAAAAGTGTCCCGGGAAGAAGTGAGCCGGTACGGCGTGGTGAAGCCGGAGGAGGTGGGGAAGGGCCTCTACCGGATTCTGGACCTAGTGGAAAAACCCCCGGTAGAAGAAGCTCCCTCCGACCTGGCCGTCATTGGCCGCTACATACTGCCGCCGGAAATTTTCAAGCATCTCGAAAAAACTCGGCCGGGCGCAGGGGGAGAGATTCAGCTTACCGACGCTCTCCGGTCACTGCTTAAAGAACAGACCCTCTACGCTTATGAGTTTGCCGGTACCCGCTATGACACTGGTGATAAGCTTGGGTTCCTGAAAGCGACGGTGGCTTTTGCTCTAAAGCATCCCCAGCTCGGTCAGCCTTTCCGGTCTTATTTGCAGGAGGTAGTCGGGCAGAACCCCCTTGCAGCCAAGGAAGAGGTGGCTGTTGCTCATGAGCACTAAGGGTTTGCCGCCGGTAATTACATGCGACCGGGAAGGCGTTTTCCAGGTAAAGGTAAAAGTAAGAAAGGGGCGGGAGTGGCAGCCTGCCCTTCTTTTTGTTTCCGACGGGGTAATCACGGCAATATCCCGGCCGGAAGAGGAGCAACAAGAAAAAGCGGGAGTGCCCCTTTACGATTTTTCTTCCTGTTACCTCATGGCGGGGATGGTGGATTGCCACCTCCACTTTGCTCTCAACGCCCGCAATTTGCAAGAAGCAATAGCGGGCTGGTCTAATCTGGCAGAAAACCGCCGGCGGGTGGAAGATTACTTGACTGCCCTGGCGGCGATGGGGATTGTTGTCGTCCGGGACGGCGGTGATGCGGCGGGGATAGGGTTGCTGGCGAAAGAAATGGCGGCAACAGCTGTTTCTGCCCCCCGCGTTTTTGCCAGCGGCTATGCTATTTACAAAAGAGGCAGATATGGCAGCTTTTTAGGCCCTGGAGTGGCGAGTGTTGAAGAGGCGTTACAGCATGTTCGGGAATTGGCCGGGAAAGTGGACCAGATAAAGGTGATCCAGTCGGGTTTGGTGAGCTTTAAAAGGTTTGGCGAGGTGGGACCGCCCCAGTTCACTCTGAAGGAATTGCAGGCCATTGTTGACGAAGCCCACAACCTTGGGCTGAAAGTCATGGCTCATGCCAGCGGGGCGGAAGCGGTGGACATTGCCGTCCGGGCCGGGGTGGACTCAATAGAACACGGCTACTTTGTGATGCCATCCACTCTGGAATTAATGGCCAAAAAAGGAACGTGGTGGGTACCTACCCTGGCGCCGTTGGCTAACCTTCTCCCGGATGACAGACCTCTTTACGAGGGGGCCAGCCGGGAGGTTATTGCCAGAACGGTGGCAGATCAACAGGCAAAGATCCGCTTAGCCCGGGAGTTAGGAGTGCCAATGGCGGTGGGAACTGACGCCGGAGCGGTGGCCGTCCCCCATGGTTTTTCTTACTACCACGAACTGAAGTTTCTGGCAGAAAGTGGGTTAGAGGCGGAGGAAATTATGGCGTTGGCCTGCCAGGGGGGACGGGCTCTTTTGGGAATGAAACCGGTTGAGGAATGGCAACCGGGGCAGAGGTTGGCAGGGGTAATTTTTGCCCGTGACCCCTTCAGGGATGTTCCTGCCGTCACTGATGTGAGGGCCGTTTTCCTGCCAGGAGGGGAAGGAGGGCGGAAGAATGGGCAGGCGGATAGGGATTTTAGGGGGGACTTTTGATCCTCCCCATTATGGCCACCTGACCCTGGCTCAGGAGGCTTTGCTCCACGCGGAGCTGGAGAAAGTGATTTTCGTACCTGCCGGGCAGCCGCCCCATAAGCCCGGCAGACCGGTAACTCCTGCCGTCGACCGCCTCCAGATGCTTACCCTAGCCGTAGCCGGGGACGAGCGCTTTGCCGTGTCTTCCTGGGAGATAGAGCAGCCCGGCCCTTCCTTTACGGTCAACACCGTAAGCCATTTTCGCAGCATTTATCCTGATGCCGAGCTCTTTTTTATCATGGGAACCGATTCCCTTCTGGAATTTACCACCTGGAAGCAGGCAGGGGAAATTATTCGGATATGCCGGGTGCTGGCGGGAGCCCGTCCCGGAACCAGAAAAGAAGAAGTTGCATCGGTCCTTATGGCCATGCCGCGGGAATGGCAGGAAAAAATTACCGTAATGTACGACGTGCCGGGTTTTTATGTATCGTCTACTCTTCTCCGGGAGAGGATAAAACAGGGGCTGCCGGTGAGGTATTTGCTGCCCGATGTTGTGGCGGCGTACATTGAGGAAAAAAAATTGTACCGATAGAGAGTGGGGAAAGCTTGGTTGACTTTTTTAAAATTTTTTAATATTTTTCTTGCATAATGGGAGAGAAGTGTTGTATACTACAAGTAGAGTCGTAAATGGTTTTTCCTTACGGTTTGACTTTGAGGTTCTGGGGTTCCTGCTTTCCGGTATGGTTGGTTTCCATGCGGGTAGCTTTCAAGGTACCTGGGTTTCAAGCAAACCCAGGTATTTTTATTTAAGCAAGGTGAATGCCTGGACCCGTTTAAGGAGGTGAAAGAATGGCCCGGACCCTTTATGTTGGCAATTTGCCCTGGCGGACCACGGCCGAGGAGCTGGAAGCAGCTTTTGCCCGGCACGGTGAAGTTCTGAGCAGCAGAATTATCACCGATCGGGAAACCGGTCGTTCCCGTGGTTTCGGTTTTGTTGAAGTCAACGATGCCGACGCCGACAGGATGATTGAGGCCATGAATGGGGCTGAATTTGGTGGACGGATTCTCACCGTCAACGAAGCCCGGCCCAGAGAAGGTCGCTAAAGGCAGGCGACAGCAAACCTCCCTCTTCCCTTAGGGGATGGGGAGGTTTCTTTTTTCTTTGGTTTTTAGTAAAATACTTGTGTACTTTAAAGATAGACGGTGAGGACACGTGGAGGAGAAATTGAAAAAATTTTACAGCGACAGGCTCTGGCAGCATGTTTTAGGGGTAGCAACAACGGCTGAGTTTTTAGCTGAGCGGAACGGAGTTGCCCGGAAAAAAGCCCGCCTAGCTGCCCTTTTTCATGATATGGCCAAAGAAAGAGAGCCGGGGGAAATAATCCGGTTGGCGGAAGCTTTTGGCTGGGAGGTGACGCCAGAGGAAAGGGAAAATCCTACTCTTCTTCACGGCCCGGCGGCAGTTACCCTTCTTCGGGAAGAATTCGGGATATGGGATGAGGAAATTTCCCAGGCGGTAGCCTATCATACCTTAGGACGGCCGGGAATGACCACCTTGGAGAAAATAATTTATTTAGCCGATATGATCGAGCCGGGCAGAAATTACCCCGGCGTGGAGGAACTGCGGCAGTTGGCCGCAAAAGACCTGGATCTGGCCCTTCTCCGGGGTTTTGCCCGGACGATAGAGTACGTTCTGGCACGGGATCTCTATCTGCACCCTTTTACGGTGACGGCCCGCAATGCTTTGCTGGATGAAATAAGAAAAAAAGATTAAGATAACTGCCAAAAAGAGCAGGAAGCGGCGAAAAGTATTAAAGGGGGTTTAACATTGGCAGAAACGACCAGGGAAAAAGCTATTCTGGCAGCAAAAGCAGCGGATGAGAAAAAAGCCAAGGATATCGTCATTCTGGATATCAGCCGGATTTCCACAGTAGCCGATTACTTTGTGATTTTGAGCGTGGCCAACTCGCCCCAGATGCAGGCAGTTATTGACAACATTGAAGACAGGATGATAAAAGCAGGTTATGGTTCTTGTCGCCGGGAAGGCGATTCCCGGAATCCCTGGGTGCTTCTCGACTACGGTGACGTAGTAGTTCATCTTTTCCGGGAAGAGGAAAGAAACTTTTACAATCTGGAGCGGCTGTGGGGTGATGCTGAGCGGATTACTTTGTGAAAAAATTTTTAACCTGTTTAAAGGATATTTTTGTTTCTCTGTAGAATAAAAAATTTTAGACACTAAAGCTATTAGGCACTCACAATAAAGCTAACTGGGTGCAAAATTATGGCGGAATTTCTTAACAGCGAGAGCAGGATAATGCGTTTTCTCACCAGACGTCGGTCTTACACACCCTTTCTTATCACTGCTAACATTGTCTTGACTGCCCTGATTATTACCCAGGTCAAGGGCAGGTTGCAGGAATATCTCTTTTTCTTTTTCGGTTTTGCCATTTTTTATGGGGCTGTGATTTACGGAGTGCGGCGGGGGGCTGTCATTGCCGGTATTTGTTACGCTGTTCACACGGCGGCAATTTATCCTGAGATGGTGGAGGAAATGAAGAAAGTAATCTTTTTGGAGATCTTGGTGGGCCGGTTCATTGTTGTTTTTTTATATTTCTTAAGCCTCCTCTTTATGGCCCAGTTGGTTTTAAATGAACGTGCGTTAAAAGAGCGCTACCGGAGTCTGGCCTTTGATTACAGCCAGACGGTCAAAGAGCTGGCGGTGGTTAACGCCAATATTAGCGAGTTGTATACTTCTACCATCCAGGCACTGGCCACGGCCATTGAGGCCAAGGATCCGTATACCAAGGGTCATTCCGAGCGGGTGACCAAGTATGCGGTGGCCATTGCCAGAGAAATGGGTCTTTCCAGCGAAGAAGTGCGCCAGATTTTATATGCAGCCATTCTCCATGACATCGGCAAAATAGGAGTTTCCGGAGATATTTTGCGTAAGCCCGGGGCTCTTTCCGAAGAGGAAAGGAATTTTGTTAAAAAACACCCGGAGATTGGGGCGGGGATTATTTCGTCTATTCGAGTTTTAAAGGAAATCGTACCTGTAGTGCTTTACCATCATGAGCGTTTTGATGGCAAAGGGTATCCGGACGGGAAAAAAGGGGAGGAGATTCCCCTAGGTGCCCGCATAATCGCGGTGGCCGATGCTTTTGACGCCATGACTTCAGACCGTCCTTACCGGTCGCGGATGACGGTGGAACAGGCGCGGGAGGAGATAGCTCGCAATGCTGGAACCCAGTTTGACCCCCAAGTGGTAGAAGCCTTCTTGCGGGTGTTGGAACGAGAAGAGCAACTTGAGCTTAGAGCCAAGCAGGAAGCGGCAGCGGGCAACAGTTTCTAAAAAACCGCTGCCATACTTTTCCTGCTAAAATCCCTGAGCGTGGTAGTAGGCCATAGTTTCGTTCAGAAGCTTTAAATTTTGGGGAAGTTATCCCAGGGGATGGAAGAGATATTTCAGAGGCAATCGAGGCGGAGTGAGACAAGGTCAAGGAGTAGGACTGGCATAGCAGCGATAGCGGGGCTTACCGCTGCCCGGAAGGCATGGAGGGCTTGGACAAGAGTTCGGCCTTTCATGCCTTTCCCAAAGTGCGGGCGGCGGTAGTTGAAGCATAAGATCCAGTCCTGGGCCATTTGGAAAAAGGCCTT
>JASUSC010000080.1 GCA_030446285.1 Eubacteriales bacterium
TTCCGATCTTGGAAGGATTTTGCCGTTCGCAGGCGAATTTTAGTACAATAAAGCTCTGGGAGAAGCTCACGATCTGAAATTTTATACCCCCTGAAAGAAAGGAGAAAGGCGAAAGAGAATGAGAGTGGCACCCGAGTGCCTGCCTTGTTACTTTACCCAGTGCCTTAATACCCTGGCCAGATTGAACTTAGAGGATCGGGAAAAAGTTGAACTATTAAGCAGGGTGGCAGAAGTAATCCCCAATCTTCCTCCCCACGGCACCCCCGCAGCTAATTCCACGATTGTCATCCAGCGCTTAATCTCTCTCCTTGGGGTAGAGGACCCCTTTCGGGAAGCCAAAAAAGAGTCCAACCGGTTAGCCCTGGCTTATCTGCCACGATTGCGCCGGCTACTAAACAGAAAAAAAGACCGCATCTACTGGGCTTTGAAATTGGCAGTAGCCGGCAACGTGGTTGACCTGGGGCTTTTTCGGGGGTATGATTTAGACAGGGCTCTGCGTCAGGTGCTACGGGAGCCCTTTGCCGTGTGTGATTACGAAATTTTCCAGGCAGCTTTAACACCCGGAAAACGGGTTCTATTAATTGGCGATAACGCCGGGGAGATTGTCTTCGATCTTCTTCTGGTTGAAGAGTTGAAACGTCTGGGACTGGAGGTTGTCTATGTCGTCAAAGGTGGCCCTATCCTCAATGACGCAACTTTGGAAGATGCGGAAGAAGCAGGCATGAACAGGGTTGCCCGGGTGATAACTACCGGCTTGAATTACCTGGGAGTCCCACTTGATTTGGTTGACGAAAAATTCCGCCAGGAGATGGAAGGAGCCGATCTAATCATCAGCAAAGGACAAGCCAACTTTGAGACTCTGGAAGGGGAAAAGATTGCAGGAGGAAAAACCTTTTTTCTCTTAAAAGCTAAATGTTTGGTCGTTGCCAAAGCCCTGGGGACGGAGTACGGGAAGATAGTTTTTGTTCAGAACAGAGTTAAGGAGGGAGGTTAAGGTTTGCAGGATGAAAAGAACCTCCTTTTTGTTTACGGCACCCTCATGTCCTTCCACCCCCAGCACCGACACTTTCTGACGGGAGAAGTGACAGAAGTTATCCCCGCCCGGATAAGAGGACAGCTTTACCATCTTCCCCAGGGTTACCCGGCGGTCATCAAAGGGGAAGGAGAAGTGCGGGGGGAGGTTTTGCGGCTGCTCAACCCCGAACGTGTTCTGCCGCGCCTGGACTCGTATGAGGGGTATGATCCTCTTTCCCACCGGGGCTATTATTTGCGGGAACTTACTGAAGCCGTTCGTCTGGATACGGGCGAGAAGCTGCTTTGCTATGCTTATTTCATCAACCCCGAGTATGAGGAAGAAGTGAAAGAAAAAGGGATTTTTTTACCTGAGGGAGACTGGCAACAATACATAAGCAGATTCCAATGTTTCTCAATAATGGAAGGAGATGATGAATGAATGGGTAGAGGAGCGAAAAAAGGAGGGCCAGCAAAAAGAATTAAGGAAGAAACAGAGAGCAGAGAAGAGTTGCTGCGCCGGGTAAAAAAAGAACTGGTGCGGACTTTTATTGTTGCTATTATTGCGTTTGGGATAGGAGTTGTTGCTGGCAGATTTATTAAGCTATAACCGGGGCGAAGAGCGGTGAAGGTGTTAGTCGAACCAGCTTATTTCGGGAAAAGAAAGGGCTATGCTTTAAAGAAAGTAACCCCCGATGCTACCGTTCAGGACTTTATTGATGCTGTCATGGCGGCAGCAGAAAAAGGGATTTCACGCCGGCGCGCCCCGGAGCGAAAATCATGTTTTGGCTGCCGGGAATGCTGTAACGAAAGAATACCTCTGACCTCAATCGATGTTTTTACCATGATGACCAGGCTAGGAGAAACAGGGGAAAGTTTGGCCCGTTTCCTGCAACGCAGGGCTTACGTATACATCGAAGGGCCGGCAGTGGATATTTCTCTTATCCCCCAAGAGGATGGCTACTGTTCTTTTCTCCGCCCCGACGGTACCTGCTTGCTCGGCGATGACCGGCCTTTCGTTTGCAAGACTTTTTATTGCTGTCCGGTAGACAGAAAGATAAAAAAACTCCGTTCCCTCATTGTAAACACCGGGGAAGACGAACTGGTTCGGCTATGGCTGGAGGACCTGGCGAGGCAGGGAATGCCCCTCCAGTTTCATGAGGCCTACCGCCCGGCGGTAAGAAGGGAGGACTGGCAGCCCAATCCGTTTACCGGCTGCAGCAGTTACCACCAGGTTTTTCTGCAGGAACTGTGCCCGCCTCCTTTCTGGTCAGAACTCCATGAAAAGTAAGGAAAGGTTCTTCACCTCCGGGCATAAAGTTTACCCGGAGGTGGATTCTTATGCGGATTTTTATCTCGGTAGATATGGAGGGAATAGGCGGGGTGGTTTCCTACCAGCAGGTAGATGCTGCCCACCCCCTTTACCACGAAGCCAGACAGCTCATGGAGCAGGAACTCAGGGCGTGCCTCGAGGCACTTATTGAGGCGGGAATAAAAACGGCAGTGATAAATGATTCCCATGATACCATGCTCAACATTTCCTGTGCTGATATCGGTTCGGGAAAAATGCAGCTTTTTTTAATTAGAGGACGGCACAAACCGCTGGGAATGATGCAAGGTGCTTCCGGATGCCAGGGGGCCATTTTTCTCGGCTATCACGCCCGGGCTGGAACCAGGCATGCTGTCCTAGATCACTCTTTTAGCAGCTACATCTACCGCCTTTCGTTAAACGGCCGAGAGGCGGGAGAAGTCGGCCTCAACGCCACGTTACTTTCTGCCTTTCGTGTTCCACTGCTTCTGGTTACGGGAGACGCGGCGGCCTGCCGGGAAGCCGAAGAGTGGATGCCAGGGGTAATAACAGTGCCGGTGAAAAAAGGGCTGAGCCGCACTGCAGCTATATGTCTCCCCCCGGGGCAGGTAAAAAAACTAATCAAAGAAAAAACCCGGGAAAGCTTGCGCCGCTGGCAGGAAGGAGAATCAAGAAGAGCGTTTTTTCCTTTCTCTCCTGCCAACAGGTGGGATTTGGAAGTAGAGTTCATTACTTCGGAGATAGCTGATGTGGCAGCATTTCTGCCCTTCGTCCGCCGGCGGGAGGGTAGAACCGTAGTGCTCCGGGATACCAATTACGTCGCCCTTTATCGGAAGTTTATTTACCTTCTTCGTTTTGTTGGCGGTTACAACTGGCTTCTCCTTTGATGTTTCCTTCGAGGTTGGAGAAAAATACTGGTGAAAGGAGGAATTTTATCTCTGCCGACAGAATTAATAACTGAAAGAACCTTAGCGGGGGAAAGGCATGAGCAGAAGAGTGTGGGTAGCCATAGGTCTCCTTTGTGCCGTAGCCGTATACGGTATTGCCGGTTTTATGTTTATTGAGGGAGAGTCTTTTTTTGATGCCCTCTGGACAACGGCAGCTACCATGACTACAGTAGGATACATTCTCAAAACACCCACCACCACCGGCGGCAAAATTCATGCCTTAATTCTTATCGCCGGCGGGGTAGCGACTTCTGCTTACGCTTTTGGCGTCATTGTGGGTGCTATCGTCGAGGGCCAGATAACTGATGTTGTGGGGAGAAAGAAAAGGATGCGCAAGTTGCAGAACTTAAGCAATCACATTATCGTCTGTGGTGCCGGCAGGGTCGGTCAGCAGGTGGCCCATTTTCCTGGCCGAGGAAAAAGAACCCTTTGTTATCATTGACAGGAATGAAGAAGTTATTAAAAAAATGCAAAATTGTGGTTTTCTTGCCCTTCACGGCGACGCTACCCGGGATGAGGTGTTGTTAGCGGCAGGTATTGAACGAGCGCGAGGACTGGTCAGTGCCCTGCCAGGCGATGCCGACAACGTTTACGTAACCCTTACTGGAAGGAACCTTAATCCCGAAATAAAAATAGTCGCCCGCTGTGACCGGCCGGAGACCCAGAAAAAATTGATTCAGGCCGGAGCTGACAAAGTGATCCTGCCTTCGGTAATCGGCGGGCGGAGGATGGCCACTGCTATCATTAGACCGGCGACAGTTGAGTTTGTCGAGACCCTTATCCACCGCCGGGATTATGAGCTGGAGCTGGAAGAAATAAAAGTAAGTCCCCGCTCAGTTCTGGTAGGGAAGACTCTCAAAGAAAGTGAGATCAAACAAAAGACGGGCACGATGATCGTCGGTATTAAACGGGGCGACAATTTTTACAGCAACCTTACTGCCGACGATCGCATTGAAGCTGAAGATCTGCTGATTGTTATCGGCAGTCAGGAGCAGCTAAAACTGCTGGAAGAAATGGCCTCAGGTTAAAGCAGGAGGGAAAGAATGGCCAAGAAAGTCCTGTGCTTAGGCGACAGTATTACTTACGGTTTCCCTTACGGTCCCCAAGCATCCTGGGTAGCTTTGGCTGGCGTCCGTTTGCCCTGCAAGATGATTAATGCCGGTGAAAACGGCGACACTGTTCCCATGATGGCTGCCCGTCTTCCCGAATGTCTCTCCCGTTATGAACCTCACTTTGTCATTGTGTTAGGTGGCACTAATGATGCCTATATCAGCGAAGAGCAAGATAGGGTTCTGGGTAGTCTGCTCGCCATCATCCGGACAAGCAAAGCCCGGGGGGCTTTGCCAGTGGTGGGGTTACCTACTCCCTCTTTGGATCCCCTGATTGAGAACCATTTAGAAAAACTCCGTGCTTCCTACCGCCGAATAGCCGCAGAAGAAGGATGCCCCCTGCTGGATTTTCACACGCCAATGCTGGCAGATGGAAAGCCGGTGGCAGAGTACTTCGTTGACGACGTTCATCCCACTCGGGAAGGGTATGAGGTCATGGCTACCACAGCAGAGGAGTTTCTGCAGCGGTCACTGGAGGAGGGATGGAGAAAGTGGAGCTGAAGAATTACACCGAAACGGTGGCCAGGCAGATTTTAAAAGAACTGGTGAACAAAAAACAGCTCGATGTGTGCACTTGCGAGCAGTGTTTGCTGGACGTCCTAGCTATGGCTCTCAACAACTTACCTCCCCATTACTACGTCAGCAATCAAGGTGAAGTCTATAGCAAACTTCTGGCCACTTCCAATGAGTTCAAAATCCGCGTTGTCACTGAGTTGACCAAAGCAGCCATTAAAGTGAAAAACAATCCCCGACATTGAGGAATTTTTTGTTTTCAAAACCTTCAATCTGTGCTATTATTTTTTTGGGTGAATAAAAATGATTATGAGATGCATAATGTGTGGACGGGAAGTAGAAATTGAACCCGATCATAATGATTACGAAAAATACCTGGAAAATCCCAAAGCAGTTTACATTTGTACTCTTTGTACGGCAAAAACCTTAAAAGAAGCCAAGGATGCCCAGTTGGAGCCCAAGCCCATGTAAAAAGCAACAGACGGGTATGTTCTCAGTTCGCCCGCAAAACAAATTAAAAAGTGGTAACACTGGGCAGGGGAAAAAGGCGTGAGAAAGTGTTATTTTCAACAACCGGAAAACAGTTCCGGTTTTATTTTTTCTTAGCGAAATTTTTTTCTTTTCGCCCCTTAAATGGGTAAAATTTTTCTGGTAAAATAAAGTTGCAACTTCAGGAAATTTTTCTCCTAACAAACTACAAGAGGGGAAAGGATGTAAAAATTGCGCAACGTCATCCTGCTGGGAATTGTAAGCTTTCTGACCGATGTTTCTACCGAAATGATTTATCCTCTCATTCCTCTTTTTCTCACTTCTACCCTGGGTGCCCCTCCCTCTGTGCTGGGGTTAATTGAAGGACTGGCAGAAAGCACAGCCAGTTTGTTGAAACTTTTTTCGGGCATTGTTTCCGACAGATTGAAAAAACGCAAAGTCCTAGCCATTGGTGGTTACACTTTCTCGGCTACTGGCAAATTGCTGTTAGTTATGGCTACTTCCTGGTGGTGGGTTTTGGCGAGCAGATTGCCGACCGTTTTGGTAAAGGGATAAGAACGGCACCCCGGGACGCTCTGATTGCAGATAGTGCAAAAGAAGGTCAGCGTGGGCGGGCCTTCGGTCTCCACCGTTTCCTGGATAACGCCGGTGCCGTTACCGGTATTCTTATTGCATATTTTTTATTGACAAAATATCAAGGAAATATACGGGTTGTTTTTTGGCTCTCTTTACTTCCCGCCTTCCTGGCAGTACTCTTTCTTCTTCCTATCCAGGAAAAAACCAAGAAGGATGGGCCTACCAGTCAAAAAACCAAGCTATGTCTTTCTTGGCACAGTTTGGACCGCCGGTTGCAAGGTTTTTTGCTGATAACCCTGCTCTTTACTCTGGGCAACTCCTCCAACCAGTTTCTTCTTCTCAAAGCCAAAACAACAGGAATAGGAGACAAGGAAGTCATTCTCCTCTACTTACTTTTCAACTTGGTAGCAGCCTTGGTTTCTTATCCGGCTGCTCGCCTTTCTGATCGAATCGGACGCCGCTTTTTTCTCGTCCTGGGGTATATTTTTTATGGTTTGGTTTACACCGGTTTTGCCATAGCGGAAGGCCCCGGGCAGATAATCCTTCTTTTCGCTCTCTACGGTCTTTACGCCGGCTTTACAGAGGGAATAGAAAAAGCCTTGGTGGCTGATATCGCTCCGCCGGAGCAAAGGGCTACATTGATAGGGCTCCATGCCATGCTGGTGGGCATTGGGCTGCTTCCCGCATCCCTTCTGGCCGGCTGGCTGTGGGATCTTTTCGGCAGCAGAGCTACTTTTCTTTTCGGTGGAACGACCGGCTTTACCGCAGGAATTGCCATGTATTTTCTTCTTCAGCCGAGGGGAATAACGAAAAAGATGAGTGGGAGAGGAGTGAAGTGAAAAGTTGTCCAGCCGTTTTTTTTCTTCTTCTTTCTGCTGCTAGACCAATCCTCTGCCGGTAGTTGTAGTAGGTAGGGATGGCCTTGTTTTTGCTGCCAACAGGAAAGCTGTGTCTCTTTTTGCCCTGGACGAAGAAAAAAAACGGCTGCCTTTGTAAACCGCCGCGGGAAGACCCGTCTCCTTCAGGGGAGGGGATGAAAGCGGCGACCGGGTTCCAGAAGGAGGGAGGAGAAAAACGTAGCTTGGAGCGGCAAATCGCACCCTCATCGTTTTGTGTGTCGGGAACTTCTTTTCCTGGTGCAGTACAAGAACAAAACCCTGGCAGAGTTCCAGGAGAAGATGAGCCGCTTAAAGGAGGGTTCCCGCAGGTGGAGGAAACTCCTGGCCACGAAGATCCGCAAGCTGAAAAAGCTCGACCGCCGCATCCGGCAGATGGAGCACACCCTGACGAAGCTCTTTGCGGAGCTGGATGAAGCAGAAGGAGTGGCCTTTGCGGTGGTGGGCAACCCGACCGACCTGCGCCGTTCTGCCCGCACCGGGATGAAGGGCAAGAAGGCCACCCAGAAGATCAACCGGATGGCCTACGACCGGCTGCACGCGGAGCAGCGCTACAAGAACCTCATGAGGGGCGTGCAAACCGACTCCTGGACGGAGAAGAATACGTCCTCCACGTGCTGTCTCTGCGGCGCCCGCAACCCT
>JASUSC010000081.1 GCA_030446285.1 Eubacteriales bacterium
AAATAATTGAGCAAGAAACCGAGCTGGACCACATTCATATCCTTTTTGCTTCCAAACCCCAAGTACAGTTGTCGAAGTTCGTGAACTCTCTCAAGTCGGTTTCGGCACGCCTACTCTTCAGGGAATTTCCTGAGCTGAAAAGGGAGCTGTGGGAAGGTCACTTCTGGTCGCCGAGCTATTTTCTGGCCACCGTGGGTGAGGTAAAGCTGGAAGATGTCAGAAGATATGTCCAGTCTCAAGGTAACGCGTAATTACAAATTTCGCATCTACCCCAACGAGAAGATCGAAAACGGAGAAACGGGAGCTACCCGTGTTTCAAGGGCGGAGGGCGGTATAAATCTATCGCTTTCACCCAGTTTGGGGAAGGGGAAGGTGCCTCTTTTCAGGACGGCAAACTGAAATTATCAAAAATCGGTCTGGTGAAGATAAAACTGCCTCGGGAAATACCCCATCAAGACTGTAACCGTCAAACGGGATGCCACCGGTAAATGGTGGGCCATCTTTAAGGGATATAAATGCTGCTCGGAGTATTCTGAAGAAAGCTCTGGCTTTGGAAGCGGCCTAACGCTTTCCTACCGTGGGAACCACGGGACGTCAAGCCTGGGGAGCTAACCCGTTGGGGTTACGATGAAGCAGGAAGCCCTACCGAAGCCCCTCCCTACCCCGGAGGGGCTAGGGAGAGGTAGTTCACTTTCTGAAGTCAGGAGGTAATGGACCTTGCTGATTTTTAAAAAAGTAGAAGAAATAAAAAAGTACCTGCGCCCCCAGCAGCAGGCTGGTAAAACCATCGGCTTTGTTCCCACCATGGGCTACCTTCATGAAGGCCATCTTTCCCTGATGCGCAAGGCGCGGGAGGAATGTGACCTGGTGGTGGCGAGTATTTTCGTCAACCCCATTCAGTTTGGCCCCGGCGAGGACTACGATCGCTATCCTCGTGATTTAGAGCGGGACCGGAAGCTGGCGGAAGAAGTAGGAGTGGATGTTCTGTTTGTGCCCGAGAAAGAGGAGCTGTATCCGCCTGACTATGCTACTTACGTCGAGGTGGAAAGGGTAAGCGAAGGGATGTGCGGGGCATCCCGGCCGGGCCATTTCCGCGGAGTGGCTACGGTGGTGACTAAACTGTTCAACATCGTCAGACCTGACCGGGCTTATTTCGGCCAGAAGGATGCCCAGCAGGCTGTGGTCATTATGCAGATGGTGCGGGACCTCAACATGGATGTGGAGATAAGGGTCCTGCCTGTGGTGCGGGAAGCGGACGGGCTGGCCATGAGTTCGCGCAACGTCTACCTGAAAGGGGAGGAGCGGCAGGCGGCTCTGGTTCTCTACCGGACCCTGAAGGAGGCGGTAGAACTGGTGCGATGCGGCGAAAAGGACCCGGAGAAAGTGCGGCAGTTTATGGCCGACCGGGTGGCCGCCGAGCCTATGGCCCGTCTGGATTACGCCGAGGTCAGGCAGTGGCCTACTCTGGCGGTTCCCACTAAGCTGGAAGGCCAGATTCTCCTGGCGCTGGCGGTGTTTATCGGACAGACCAGGTTAATCGACAACATGGTAGTGGAGGTGCCCTGAAACGATGCTGCGTTTCATGTGCAAGTCCAAAATCCACCGGGCGACTGTGACGGAAGCCAATCTCAACTACGTGGGCAGTATTACCATTGACGAGGAACTGATGGAGGCGGCCGATATCTGGCCCAACGAAAAGGTGCAGGTGGTTAACAACAACAACGGAGCTCGTTTTGAGACCTACGTGATCAAAGGACCGCGGGGCTCAGGGGTCATTTGCCTTAACGGCGCTGCCGCCCGCCTGGTTACGCCAGGAGACAAGGTTATTATCATCACTTATGCGGCCATGGAGGAGGAAGAGGCTAGAAAACACCGGCCTACGGTGGTTTTTGTGGACGACAACAACCGGATTGTGGAAATCCGGCGCCAGGAGGAACACGGCGAAGTCCGCTAAGCAACGATTGTTGACAGTCTCTTTTTTTTTGTTATAGAATAGTGGAAACAAAACCGCGCTTTTCAGGCACGAGGGGGAACGAAAATTGACGCAGGTAAACTGGGGAGAACGGCCGGGAGAGATGCAGGATCTCGTCCGGGAAATAAAAAAGTTAAAAGAAGAGAGAAAAGCGGTTATCCTCGCCCACCTCTATCAGCGACCGGAGGTGCAGGACATAGCCGATTTTATCGGTGATTCTCTGGGCCTGTCCCAGCAGGCGGCGCAGACGGACGCCGAGGTGATCGTTTTCTGCGGAGTTCACTTTATGGCCGAAAGTGCCTACATCCTTTCGCCCGACAAGATAGTTCTGCTCCCTGAGCCGGAAGCGGGCTGTCCGATGGCCGATATGATTACAGCGGAGGCTCTGCGGGCCAAAAAGAAGGAGCATCGGGATGCCATCGTAGTTTGCTATGTTAACTCTTCGGCCGAAGTGAAGGCGGAGAGCGACATCTGCTGCACTTCGGCCAATGCGGTGAAAGTGGTGGAGTCTCTGCCGCCTGATCGGCCCATCCTGTTTGTGCCGGACCGTAATCTCGGACACTACGTGGCCAAGAAGACAGGGCGGGAAATAATTCTCTGGGACGGCTACTGCAATACCCATGACCAGATCACCTTGGAAGAAGTGAAAAAGGCCAGGGAGGAACATCCCAATGCACTGCTGATGGTTCATCCAGAGTGCCGTCCGGAAGTGGTGGCGGAAGCTGATGCCGTTTTCAGCACCAGCGGGATGATTCGTTTTGCCAGAGAAAACCCAGCCCGCGAGTTCCTGGTGGGTACGGAGATGGGGATTTTGCACCAACTGCGAAAACAGTGCCCCGATAAAGAGTTTTACCTGGTTTCGGACAGACTCATTTGTCCCAATATGAAGGCTACTACCCTGGATAAGGTTTACTGGGCCTTGAAGGACCTGCGGCCGCAGATAACCGTGCCGGAGAACATCCGTCAGGGAGCGGTACGGGCGCTGGAGAAAATGTTGGCCATTACTGGCTAAAAGCGGGGGAGAACTTTGATTCCGCGGTATATCATCAATTTTTCCACTCGGGAGATGGAAAATGTCGACTGCCAGTACATAGTAATCGGCAGCGGCATTGCCGGGCTCTTTACGGCTATCAAAGCCAGTGCTTTTGCCCGGGTGACTGTTCTGACCAAAAAAGGACTGGCGGACAGCAACACCGAACAGGCCCAGGGGGGAATAGCGGCGGCCGTAGGGGAGGCCGATTCGCCCCTTCTCCATTTTGAAGATACCCTTACTGCCGGGGCCGGCCTGTGTGAGGAAGAGGCGGTAAGGATTCTGGTCAACGAGGGCCCGGACCGGGTGAAGGAACTGCTGGAATGGGGGGCGGCTTTTGACCGCAGCGGCGGAACTCTTTCCCTTACCCAGGAAGGTGCCCACCGGCGGCGCCGTATTCTCCACGCCGGCGACAACACCGGCGGCGAGATTCACCGGACCCTGGCCCGGAAGGTAAAGGAGATCGACCGCATCGAGGTTCTGGAAAATCACATGGTAGTAGACCTTCTCACAGAAGGGAAACGGTGCCGGGGGCTTATTGCCGTGGACGGGGAAGGCAGGCTGAAGTGCTTCTGGGCTCCCATTATCGTGCTTGCGTCGGGCGGAGCCGGCCAGGTTTACCTCCATACCACCAACCCGGCGGTGGCCACGGGGGACGGGATTGCCCTGGCTTACCGGGCGGGGGCGGAAGTTATGGACATGGAGTTTGTTCAGTTCCATCCCACGGCGCTCAGCTTGCCCGGAGCGCCTCCCTTCCTCATTTCCGAGGCGCTGCGGGGAGAAGGAGCGTACCTGCGCAATCAGGCCGGCGAGCGGTTCATGGCCCGTTATCACCCCCTGGCGGAGCTGGCCCCCCGGGATGTGGTGGCCAGGGCTATAGTGAAGGAAATGGAAAGAACGGGCAGCAATGCCGTTTACCTCGATGTCACTCACCTGGATCCCGAACTTATCCGCCGGCGTTTTCCCACGGTGACCGCCGGCTGTGCCCGTTACGGCATCGATATTACCCGGCAACCGGTACCCGTAGCGCCTGCTGCCCACTACATGATGGGCGGAGTCCGGACGGACGTAAACGGAGCCACCAGCGTTGACGGCCTCTACGCCTGCGGCGAAGTAGCCAGTTTGGGGGTTCACGGAGCCAACCGCCTAGCCAGCAACTCCCTGCTGGATGGCCTGGTTTTCGGGGAGCGGATTGTAAATACTACCAGGAAAAAGCTGGCAGAACAACGAGGGGAGGGCACGGGACGCAGGGAAGTTACTTTTTCCGGGTTGCAGGAAGGAATAAAGAATTGCGACGAGTTGCGCCAGGAACTGCGCCAGCTTATGTGGGAAAAAGTCGGCATCATCCGCGACGGGCGGGACTTGGAAAAGGCGCGGGAGTGGTTCCAGGGGAAGATGGCGGTGCTGGAACATGCCGCTGCTACCCGGGAAGTTATGGAAACTTGGAACATGCTGGTGGTGGGCGAACTAATTGCCCGGGCGGCCCTCCTGCGGACGGAAAGCCGCGGGGCTCACTACCGGCGCGATTTTCCAGAGCGGCGGGATGATGTCTGGCGGCGGCACATCGTGCTACGCCGGGAGGACGCTTGAGCGGGAGGAGAGATTATGTGGCAGCTACCGGGGGAAGAGCTAGACAGGGTTGTGAAAAATGCTCTGGGCGAAGATGTCGGGCGGGGTGACTGGACGACTCTGGCCACTGTCCCCGCGGAACGGGAGGCGGAGGCGGTCATTTTTTTTAAGGAGGAAGGCGTGGTAGCTGGCTTACCAGTAGCCGCCCGGGTCTTTACTTTGGTGGATCCCGCCGTTTCTTTTTTGCCCATGGTGAAAGAGGGAGAAGAAGTGGCGGCGGGGCAGGAGGTGGCCCATATCAAAGGCCCGGCCCGGGCTCTGCTTACCGGGGAGCGGACGGCCCTCAACTTTCTCCAGCACCTGAGCGGGATTGCTACCCGCACCCGTCGGCTGGCTGTGCTCATAGCAGACACCGGGGCCAGGCTGGTAGACACCCGGAAAACGGTGCCTGGGATGCGGCTTTTGGCCAAATATGCGGTGGCGGTAGGGGGCGGCGGCAACCACCGCTTAGGGTTGGACGACGGTATCCTTATCAAGGACAATCACATCAAAGCTGCCGGCGGTATTGCCGCGGCGGTGAAAAGGGCCAGGGTCCTGGCCCCGCATACCCTGCGCATTGAAGTGGAGTGCGAAACCATGGCCCAGGTGCGGGAAGCCCTCCAGGCCGGAGCGGACATTATCATGCTGGACAATATGAGCCCGGAACAGGTGCGGGAAGCTGCCCGGCTGGTGGCCGGCCGGGCGCTGATAGAAGTTTCCGGCGGCATTACGGAGGAAAATATCCGGGCCATGGCTCTGGCCGGCGCCGACCTCATTTCGGTAGGGGCGCTGACCCATTCGGTGCGGGCGGTGGATATCAGCATGGAGATAGTGGCGGTGAGAGAAGAAAGCGAGGGCTGATCCCTGTGGCGAAAAAGGTACATGGAGAGGAAAGCCCCTCGATAAGGGAAGAAGTGCTGCGCCTGCTGAAGAAAGAAAAGGGGCGGTTTGTTTCCGGTGAGGAAATTAGCGCTGCCATGGACATTTCCCGCACGGCGGTGTGGAAGCATATTCAGGCCCTACGGGAAGAGGGCTACGACATAATCTCCCTGCCCCGCCAGGGTCACCGTTTGCTGGCCGTTCCCGACCGCCTTTATCCCCGGGAGATCAAAGAAGGGTTGGCAACTGCCGTTATCGGGAGACACTATCATTACTACCCCGTGGTTGATTCTACCAACACCGTAGTCCGAAAACTGGCTGCAGAAGGTGAGGAAGAAGGCACGGTGGTGGCGGCGGAAGAACAGACTGGCGGTAGGGGACGCTTGGGCCGGTCCTGGTTTTCGCCGCCGGGGAGCGGCCTCTGGTTTTCCCTCCTTCTCCGTCCGGCCCTTTTACCCCGGGAAGTACCGCGGCTGACCTTGGTGGCCGGTCTGGCGACGGCGAAAGGGATAGCAAAAGCCACCGGCCTGGAAGTGCGACTCAAGTGGCCCAATGACCTCTATCTCAACGGGCGCAAATTAGGCGGTATTCTTACCGAAATGGAAGCGGAACTGGACCGGGTTCACTTTGTCGTGGTGGGCATTGGCCTCAACGTCAACGTGGGGGAAGAGGAATGGCCTCCTTCTCTGCGGGGTACGGCCATTTCCCTGCGGGAAGCCTGCGGCCGGGAGATTCCCCGGGTTCCCCTGCTGCAGGCGATTCTCCGCGAACTGGATGATTGCTACCGGCGTTTTCTAGCGGGCGAGTTTCCAGCTTTGCTCCAAGAGTGGCGCCAGCGGGCTTACTTAGGCTGTCCCGTCTTCATTACCTTAGGCGGGGAAAAGCGGCGGGTGGAAGCTGTGGATGTGGACGAAGAAGGGCTGCTGCTCATAAGGAAAGAGGACGGGGAAATAAGCCGGGTGGTGGCCGGCGATGTAGAGCTGATTCAGGAGTAAAGAGGATTTTTTCTGCTGGGAATTAAACTTTCCGGCGGCCGTAAGGCCGTTTCAGACTGTCGACAAAGTAGCTTGTCGGCAGTTTTTTTTTGCATAATAAACAAAAAAGCACATTTTTGTTGTAAAATTGAAATCCCTCGTGCCGGAGGACCATCTCCTCCGAGATATAGAAAAGAGTATTTTGGCTTCATTTACGACGAAGTAAAAGGCCTTTACAGCGAAAACACCGGCAGACCCACCGTTGAGCCGGTGGTACTGATTAAACTCCTCATGCTTCAAGGTCCTCTGCATCAAACTATCAAAGAAGTAGAGGTTAATGTGGCCTACCGCTGGTTTTTAGGCTACAGGCTGCAGGAGAAAATCCCTCACTTTTCCATCTCCAAAGACCGTTCTGTATTTGTAATGCCATATTTTTCAAAGCTCTATCTCTTGCCCACAACAAGGGCATTCTAATGGGTTCTTCCCGAAGGCTTCCTTCCAGCTTTTGGCCTTGCCCTGTTATGCTTTTTATCCCTTTTACTTTCTGGTTCACCCAGTTCCATAGACCAACTATCTTCTGCGCCAGTTTGTTTAGAATCCCTCCGGTACGGCCCATACCGTCTCACCATCTTAAAGTTCTTCTTCGGTATATGGTTGGTTAAGCGTCCGATAAACTCTAAAACTCCTATCTCTATCTTCACACTATCCCTCCTCTCTTTGGGAATTTTTTATGTTCATGAGGAAATCGTTCCCAATGTTCCTTAAAAATGTCTATTACCTTGATTGGCTGTTTCTTGTCTCAAACATCCTGAGTTATCCACAATAAGCCTAAAGACAAGCTAACGATAAAAAATTTTTTGCCTAGCGGCAAAAATTTCAAAAAAGCATCGGATATGTTTTATCAGAAAAGTTTGAAGGGAGGGAAAAATTTTTTGCCTAACGGCAGGAATTTCTAAAAAAGCGTCGAATATGTTTTATCAGAAAAGTTTG
>JASUSC010000018.1 GCA_030446285.1 Eubacteriales bacterium
CGTAATGGCCGCCGTCAACGTCGTCTTACCATGGTCCACGTGCCCTATCGTTCCTACGTTTACGTGGGGTTTGGTCCGCTCAAATTTAGCCTTCGCCATTCTCGTTCCTCCTTTTTCTTTTTGTCTCATTTTTCCCCTTTTCAGGGCAAGTATTCAGGATGGACGGTTGTCCAATTCATATTTTTGCCACTTTGCCGCCGGCCATTCATTTTTATTCTACAACAAAAAGAAAAATCCTGCCACAGGTTTTTTGCAGCAGGCAAAAAAAATAACCGGCTTGAACCGGTATTTACCTGGTGGCGGCGCAGGGATTCGAACCCCGGACACTGCGGGTATGAACCGCATGCTCTAGCCACCTGAGCTACGCCGCCATAATGGAGCCGATAACCGGGATTGAACCGGTGACCTTTACCTTACCAAGGTAACGCTCTACCCACTGAGCTATATCGGCATGGTTGCGGGGGCTGGATTTGAACCAGCGACCTTCGGGTTATGAGCCCGACGAGCTACCAGCTGCTCTACCCCGCGTCGACCAGGTAACAAAACACTGCAAAACAAAATACAGTGACACACCCTCAGAGCCTACATGATAATTTATACTACACTTTTGTAGATTATGCAAGAGTAAAATGGTGGAGAGGGTAGGATTCGAACCTACGAAAGCTGACCCCGCAAATTTACAGTTTGCTCTCTTTGATCTCTCGGGAACCTCTCCACATAAAAATGGAGCCGACGATGGGACTCGAACCCGCAACCTGCTGATTACAAATCAGCTGCTCTACCAATTGAGCTACGTCGGCTCGCTCTCTCAACCTGTGGCAGTACGTATTATACAATCAATCTCGCATGTGGTCAAGAGGCTCTCCCCAGTAATTTTTGCTACTGTAGAAAGTCAAAAGGGCAATTTTTTGCCCTTTTATTTTCCCTCTTCAGCTCTTTTTTTTCTTTTAGTGATCTCTCTTCTCCAGGTATTTTTCCAGCTTCCGCTTTACTCGCTGGAGAGCGTTGTCAATAGACTTCACATGTCGCTTGAGTTCAACAGCAATTTCATAATAAGATTTCCCTTCCAGGTAGGACATTAAGACTTTCCATTCCAGGGAACTTAAGAGTTCTCCCATTTTCTCTTCAATATCGTAAAACTCTTCTCGACTCACAATCAGCTCTTCTGGGTCAGTAATCTTCGTCCCGGAAATTACATCTAGCAAAGTACGGTCGGAGTCTTCATCGTAGATAGGCTTGTTGAGAGAAACATAAGAATTGAGAGGAATGTGCTTCTGCCGTGTAGCCGTCTTTATCGCCGTGATAATTTGTCTGGTGATGCACAGCTCCGCAAAGGCGCGGAAGGACGAGAGCTTGTCCGGCCGAAAATCGCGAATAGCCTTAAAAAGGCCTATCATACCTTCCTGGATAATGTCCTCCTGGTCGGCTCCCACAAGGAAATATGAGCGGGCTTTGGCCTTGACAAAATTTTTGTACTTGTTAATCAGGTACTCGAGAGCCGCCTCATCACCCTCCCTAGCATAAGCTACAACTTCTTCGTCTTCCATTACCTCGTAGGCGTCAAGGGCCTCTTTCTGCGCGCTTAAGCTCATTAAAAAATCGCCTCCGCTTTGGTGGTTTGAAAATATAAAACATAAATTGCTAAGCATATTTATACTAATCCACACTACGCACTACCTAGGAGGCTCCTTGTTCCACTGCGGCTTTTCTCTTCCTTAGCCCGCTGTTTCCGCATATTCAATTTACATAAGTATTATAACCAGTGCGGCAAAGAAGCGTCAAGGGGCGGTTCAGCAAAATCACCGCCTTTTTTTGTCGCAAGATGACGAATTTTCCCCCTCTTCCTCTCTCCGCATCTCTGCCAGCTTGCGTCTGGTAACAGGATCCAGGCAACTCTCCAGGGGTAAGGAGCCTTCGAGCGGCGGGGAAAAACTCTTCTCTTGTCGGTACATTTCCCGTAATTGCTGTTCCAGTTCCCGCACCGGCATGCGCAGCGCTCCCCGCCAAAAAGTAGCCTTCTGCTCGGCCAGGTCAGAGGTTATAACGGTAATTTTTCTCCCTTTTCCATGCAAGACCACGTACCTTTCGATATAAGCATCTGCCGTTTCTCCCGCTCTGGTAAAGCACACATTTACGCCCGGTAAATGTTCTTCCTGGAGAGCTTCGTCCCCTCGCCCATCGAACACCACCAGCACCGGTATTCCGGTCAGTCCGTGGTAGCGGGAAAGGAGTTCCAGCAGCCTTTCCCGGGCGTGGGCAAGGTCGGTGCTGGCCAAATTTTTTAACTCCTCAAATTGATAAATTACGTTATACCCGTCGACTAGGAGGATTTCTTTCATTACTTACCGCCCCCCAGACCTGCTGCCGCTGCCGGCGCACTTCATACATAATCAGAGCCGCCGCCACGGAAGCATTAAGAGAATTCACCTTTCCCCACATGGGAATGGAAACGAGATAATCACACTTTTCCGCCAGCAACCGCCCTATTCCCCGGTCCTCGCCACCAATTATCACCAGCAGAGGGCAGTTAAAATCGGCATCCCAGAACTTCTGTTCCCCTTCTTTTTCCGCTCCCACCACCCAAAGCCCGGCTTCTTTCAGTTCCTCCACACATCGGGCCAGGTTGGTCACCCGGCTTACTGGCACATGGGCAGCTCCGCCGGCCGAAGCTTTTACCGCCGCCGGTGTAAGGGCAGCCCCCCTTCGTTTCGGAATAATAACCCCGTGAACGGCGCAAGCATCGGCCGTCCGGAGAATAGCCCCCAAATTGCGCGGGTCTTCCACTCCGGCCAGCATCAATAAAAAAGGAGGCTCTCCCCGTTCTGCCGCCACCGCCAGCAGATCTTCCACCTCCACGTAGGGAAAAGGAGCCGGCAGAGCTGCCATACCCTGGTGATCCGGCGTGCCAATCAAACGGGTAAGCCATTCCCTTTTCACTTCCTGCACCGGTACGTTCCGCTCCGCCGCCAGCCGCAGGAGCTCCTGCCGGTCGCGCTGGCGAACTCCCTGAGCTAAATAAATTTTGTTCACCGGCCGCTCGCTGCGCAGCAATTCCAGGACCGGATGGCGCCCGTAAATAACCTCTTCCTTTTCCATCTCCCAGCCCCGCTCCCCCGCCTTAACCTTGCTTTTTATAGCCACCACAACCGTGTTCACCTTCCGGGCAACGCCCGTCCATTACACAGGGAGGGCCTATCTGCCCGAAAACTGTCGGGGCCACCTTCCGCACTTCTGCCAGCATCTTTTCCGCCAGCAGACGAATCTCCCATTGGGCCCGCCGGCATAGTCGGTGCCGGAAAAAGTTGATGAGACTGCGGGCGTTAAAAGTGCAGACGATTTTCGTTTCGCACGCATTGGGCAAAACATAGCGGGCGTCTTCCACCGGAACTTCCGCTGCCAACTGCCGGTACGCATCCCGAATTTCCATCATCAAGCGTTCGAAAATCTCCTTAGCTTTCTCGTTAGCGGCAATGGAAGGGGGGACAACGTAGTCAAAGTTGTCCTCCCGGACGTACCGCTGCGACTGCTGGGAATAGGAAGCAATACGGTGGCGCACCAGCTGGTGAGTTAGCGCCCGGCTTACTCCCTGAATGGCAAAGGTAAAACTTGCGTGTTCCAGCGGAGAGTGGTGCCCCTTGGCCGTCAATTTTTCTAACAAAGAGCTGATTTTCTCCGCGGTAAGTTCATCCATAAGCTCATCAGCCCCTACCCTGGAATAGCAAAGGCGGGCCGCTGCTGCAATCGTCTTCTCCGGTTCCGGAGTGTGGTTGATGAGACAAACGTGCATCCTTACCCCTCCCCTTCTAATATCCAGCAGGCCCGGGAAAACAGCTCTTGGAGACGTTTTTGATTGCCCCGGAAAAAGTGATAACCCCAGAGAGCCTCCCAGGCCGTAGCCAGACGGTATACCCCTTTGTCAATGTTACGAGGATACTGGCCGATCCTGGCATTGCGGCCGCGGCGAACAATCTCCTGTTCTTCCTCGTCCAGCTCAGAAAGAAGAGCCGTTAAGACCGCCGCCTGGGCCTGGGCCTGCACATACTTTACCGCCTGCCGGTGTAAATCCCTAACTCGTCGCCATCCTTTTCTCACTAAATAGTTCCGGACAAAAAGTTCATAAACAGCATCGCCCACATAAGCCAAAAGGACAGGAGAGAGAAGGCGCAAATCCAGTTCTTCCTTCTCCCCACCAAAAATGTCGTTGTTCATAGCTTCTCGCCCCTGCTACTTCCTTTCTTCCATCCGCCATCTGACCCCGGTGGGGGTATCTTCCAGAACAATTCCCAGCTCCTTCATCCGGTCGCGAATTTTATCAGCCGTCGTCCAGTCTTTCCGTTTGCGGGCTTCCTGGCGCACTTCAATAAGGATAGAAATCAAACCTTCCACGAGGCCAGAAGTGTTGACCTCTTTCTCCTCTTTTTCCAGCCCGAGAACGCCGGTTAGCTCCGCAAAAGTATCAATGGCTTCCTTGCCGGCCTCCGCCACCGCAAGCCCGGCAACGCCTCCCCTTTCGACTTCCTGACAGAAAGAGTTAACCTCCCGGGCAAGATCAAAGATAGCGGCCAGGGCTAGGGCCGTATTGAAATCGTCGTCCATGGCCTCCCGGAACTGCTGCCGCGCCTTCACCAGTGCGGCCCGGAGTGTCTCTGCCAGCCTGCGGCTGCTCTCGCTGTCCTCCCCCCCTTTGCCCGCAAGCTGACGCACTAAGTTTTCTACTCGTTGCCAAGTGTTTTCCAATCGCTTCAAACTTCGCTCCGCCGTCTCTAACTTTTCAGGGTCAAAGTCCAAAGGACTGCGGTAGTGGGTGGAGAGAATAAAGAAGCGGACCGCCTCCGGCCGGAATTTTTCCAAAATTTCCCGCACAGTGAAGAAGTTGCCCAAGGATTTGGACATTTTTTCCTCCCGGACGGTAATGAACCCGTTGTGCATCCAGTAACGGGCAAAAACAGGCCCTTGCTCTTCTTTTCCAGCCCAGGCCCGGGCCTGAGCCAGCTCGTTTTCATGGTGGGGAAAGATGAGGTCAAAGCCGCCGCCGTGAATATCGAAACCGGGGCCGAGGTATTTCAAGGACATGGCCGAACATTCAATGTGCCAGCCGGGTCGCCCTTTGCCCCAGGGGCTGTCCCAGGCCGGCTCACCGGGTTTGGCCTTCTTCCACAGGGCGAAATCCATGGGGTCCCGCTTACGCTCGTCCACCTCTACCCGGGCTCCGGCCAGCATATCTTCCAACTGGCGGCCGGAAAGGCTGCCGTAGGCAGGGAAAGAACGGACGTCGAAGTACACGTCTCCGTCGACAACGTAGGCATGGCCGTTGGCAATAATTTTTTCAATCATAGCAATAATTTCCGGGATGTGCTCCGTCACCCGGGGATGAACGGTGGCCGGCCGTACCCTAAGCGCCGCAGCATCCCGGAAATATTCCTCGATAAAACGGGCGGAAAGGCGCAGCGGATCTTCTCCCTCTTCCCGTGCCCGCTGAATAATCTTGTCGTCGATATCGGTAAAGTTCTGCACAAAAGTTACCTGATAACCCCGGTACTCAAAATACCTGCGCACCGTATCAAAAACGATAAGGGGACGGGCATTCCCCAGGTGAATGTAGTCATAAGTAGTCGGACCGCACACGTACATGGACACTTTACCTTCATCCCGGGGGACAAACTCTTCCTTCCGGCGGGTGTAAGTGTTGTAAAGGCGAATAGTCATTCTAATTTCCCCTCCAGTTCGATAATGCGTCGTTCTAACCGGGCAATTTTCCGCTGCATGCACAGCATCATTTCTGCCACCGGGTCGGGTAAGTCCTCATGGTGCAGGTCGATTTTGTCTTCCAGGTCCACGTCGGCCACCTTGCGGCCGTCGCGGATAACAATCTTCCCGGGGACTCCCACCACTGTGCAGTTGGGCGGAACAGGATGGAGGACTACCGATCCCGCACCTATCTTGACATTGTCCCCCACGGTCACAGACCCGAGAACTTTGGCCCCGGCTCCAATTACCACGTTGTTACCGATGGTGGGGTGACGTTTCCCTTTCTCTTTTCCCGTTCCTCCCAAAGTTACGCCTTGATAAATGGTTACGTTGTTGCCAATTTCTGCCGTCTCGCCGATCACCACACCGCTGCCGTGGTCGATAAATAAACCTTCCCCGATTTTGGCTCCGGGATGAATTTCTATCCCGGTGAGAAAACGAGAAATCTGAGAAATAATCCGGGCCAGCAGGCGGAAACGCCGGCACCAGAGATAATGGGCAATGCGGTGAAAAATAATGGCGTGAAATCCCGGGTAACAGAGAATGACCTCCAGTACGCTACGGGCAGCCGGATCCCTTTCGAACACTACCTGGATATCCCTCTTGATTTGCTTAAGCAATCCTGCCACCCCCTAAGGAATAGTTTTAAAAAAACAAAAATCCCCCATCTGCACAGAGACGGAGGATGTCCGCGGTTCCACACTGTTTGGGCCCTTCCTGGAGCCCCTCTCGAGCGGCTGCAGTAAACCCCCAGCCATAGTCCTTTAACGGGGACCAGGCGTCCGAACCTACTCGTTCCCCTTTCGGCCCGGCAGTTAGGAGCGCACTTCGGAAGATCATTGCCCCGGAAATGCTTTCAGCCTGCGGCATTTCCTCTCTGGAGGGGTTAATCTTCCTACTCCTCTCCCTCATTCCTTTTGCCGTCTTTTTCTCAGGTTAATTAAAATTATATGCCTTTTCTCCCCGGTGTCAACTTACAATTCTACGGGGCAGGTTTTTCCACCCCAAGCCAGGCAAAAGCAGCCTCAACGCGTTGCTTAAGTTTTTCTCGCCCTAAAATAGGAAGGATATAATACAGCTCCGGTCCCCGGGTCCGCCCGGTCAGGGCAACCCGCAGCGGCAGATAAACCTGCTTTCCGCCCAGTCTTGTCATACGGGTCAAATCTTTGAGAACCGCTTTCGCCTCTTCTACGGTGGTTATATCTCTTTCCTCCACAAGTCTGGAAAAAGCAGTCAGCACCTGGGGCACCTGCTCGCCCCGGAGAACGTTGGCAGCCTCCTCATCCGCCGGTGGCACCTGCGGGGCAAAGTAGATACCGACATGCTGGGTTATCTCCGCCAAACAGGTGAGGTACTCCCGCACCGACTGAACTACCAGGTCGAGCCAGGCCGGGTTTTCCTGACCGGTGATGTAGCCGGCCTCTCGCAGGTAAGGCACAGCCAGTTCCCGGATTTTGGCCAGCGGCGCCTGGCGGATGTAATAGCCGTTCAGCCAGTTGAGCTTTTCCAGATCAAAAACGGCCGGATTTTTGGCCACTCTGTCCAACGAAAACTCCTGAATAAGCTCCTCCCGGGAAAAGATTTCTTTCTCACCTTCCGGTGCCCAGCCGAGAAGGGCAAGGAAATTGATTAACGCCTCGGGCAGGTAACCCATGCGGCGGTACTGTTCTACCGAAGTAGCCCCGTGCCGCTTGCTCATTTTCGTCCGGTCCTGGCCCAGAATAAGGGAAACGTGGGCAAAGCGGGGCGGAGTAAAACCGAGAGCCTCATAGAGGAGTAGCTGGCGCGGCGTGTTGGACAGGTGTTCTTCTCCCCGTATCACATGAGTAATTTTCATCAAAGCATCATCTATTACTACCGCAAAATTGTAAGTTGGGATGCCGTCCGACTTAACGATAACGAAATCGCCGATGCCGTCCGTCTCAAACCGCACCGGTCCCCGCACCAGATCTTCAACGGTAACAACCCGACCGGGCGGGACCCGGAAGCGCAAGGCCGGGCGGCGTCCTTCCGCCTCCAATCGCCGCTTCTCCGCCACGGTCAGACGGAGGCAGCGACCGGTGTAACGGGGCATTTCCCCTCTGGCCAGCAAGGCCTGGCGTTCCGCTTCCAGTTCTTCCTCCGTGCAGTAGCAATAGTAAGCCTTTCCCTCGGCCAGCAGCCGTTGAGCATACTCCCGGTAAATCTCCACCCGCTCCGTCTGCCGGTAAGGACCGTAGGGTCCGCCCTTCTCTACCCCTTCATCCCAGTCTATTCCCAGCCAGCGGAGGCTGTCCAGGATATTTTTCTCCGACTCGGGACTGGAGCGCTCCAGATCGGTGTCTTCAATACGCACCACCATGGTGCCGTTATACTTGCGGGCAAGGAGCCAGTTAAAAAGGGCCGACCGCGCCCCGCCTATATGCAAGGGTCCCGTAGGACTGGGAGCAAACCTTACGCGTACTCTTTCCAATCAACTTCCTCTCCTTTTTAGTTTTTAGCATTCTTCTCCATGTCTCATAATTATAGCACTACCCCCTGGTCTGAACAAGGGAAGGAAAAAAGAAAAAGCGGGCTCGTCACCCGCTTTCCTAACCGTTAACATCAGTTCGCGACGACCTCTTCGGCCTTCCGCACCACAATTTTGCCCTCAGCCGCATCCACGATAACTCTGTCCCCCGGTTTGAAGGTGCCTTTGAGAACTTCCTCCGAGAGGCGGTCTTCCACCAGCCGCTGAATGGCCCGGCGCAGCGGACGGGCGCCATAGTTCTCATCGAACCCTTCCTCGGCCAGGAGATCGCGGGCAGCGTCGGTAACCTCAATGTGAATATCCCGCTCGGCTAGGCGTTTGGCCAGATCGCGAATCATGAGATCGACGATTTTCTTGATATCTTCTTTGCTCAGCGGATGGAAGACGATTATCTCATCCACCCGGTTCAAAAACTCAGGCCGGAAAGTGCGCTTGAGTTCGTCTAAAACCTTGTTTTTCATAGAAGCGTAGGCATCGGATTCCGTCTCAACTCTAAAGCCCAACGAAGTCTCCCGCCGCAGGAGATGGGCACCGACGTTGGAAGTCATGATGATTACCGTGTTGCGGAAGTCCACCGTGCGGCCGTGGGTGTCGGTAAGACGGCCGTCTTCCAGCACCTGGAGAAGGATGTTGAACACTTCTGGATGAGCTTTTTCAATCTCATCCAGAAGGACCACGGAATAAGGCTTGCGTCTTACCGCTTCCGTGAGCTGACCGCCTTCGTCGTAACCTACATAGCCGGGGGGCGCCCCTACCAGGCGGGACACGGCATGCTTCTCCATGTACTCCGACATATCAATGCGGACCATGGCATCTTCGTCACCAAAGAGGGCTTCCGCCAGAGCTCTGGCCAGTTCCGTCTTACCCACGCCGGTAGGGCCGAGGAAGATGAAGGAGCCGATGGGCCGCTTGGGATCCTTCAACCCGGCCCTTGCTCGGCGCACCGCCCTGGCCACCGCTTCTACCGCCTCATCCTGACCAATAACCCGCTGATGGAGCACTTCTTCCAGTTTCAACAGGCGCTCCGTCTCTTCCTGGGCCAGTTTGGCCACAGGAATCCCCGTCCAACTGGAAACTACCTCGGCTATATCCTCAGCCGTCACTTCCAGCTTTTCGATACCCTTCTGCTTCTCCCATTGAGCCTTGAGGTTCTCCAATTCTTCCTTCAACTTGTGTTCCTTATCCCGCAGTTCTGCCGCTTTTTCAAACTCCTGAGCTTGCACGGCAGCCTCTTTCTCTTTGCGGATTTCCTCCAGTTCTTCTTCCAGTTTCTTCAGGTCAGGCGGCGTCACAAAGGAACGCAGCCGCACCCGGGAAGCCGCCTCATCCACCAGGTCAATGGCCTTATCCGGCAGGAAGCGGTCGGTAATGTAGCGGTCGGAGAGTTTGGCCGCCGCTACCAGGGCTTCGTCGCTGATTTTTACCCGATGGTGAGCTTCATAACGGTCGCGCAGCCCTTTGAGGATTTCAATAGTCTCATCTACCGTAGGTTCGCCCACCATTATGGGCTGGAATCTACGTTCCAGAGCCGGGTCTTTCTCTACATGCTTTCTGTATTCATCCAAAGTGGTCGCACCGATGCACTGCAGTTCGCCCCGGGCGAGAGCAGGTTTTAAGATGTTGGCCGCATCAATAGCCCCTTCTGCTCCGCCGGCGCCGATAATGGTGTGCATCTCGTCGATGAAGAGAATAACGTCCCCGGCGTTGCGAACTTCATCCACTATCTTTTTCAGGCGCTCTTCAAACTCACCGCGGTACTTGGTCCCGGCCACTACCGAAGCCAGATCCAGAGTTACCACCCGTTTGTTGAGCAGGGTTTCGGGAACCTTGTTTTCGACAATCCGTTGAGCCAAACCTTCGGCAATAGCCGTTTTACCCACGCCGGGTTCGCCGATGAGGACAGGATTGTTTTTGGTCCGACGGCTCAGAACCTGGATAACCCGCTCAATCTCCTTCTCCCGGCCTACTACTGGATCCAGCTTGCCTTCCCGGGCCAGAGCTGTAAGATCCCGGCCGTAAGCATCCAGCGTAGGCGTGTTGCTCTTGTTCCGGGGCTGACCAGCAGCTTGAGCCGGTGCCGCACCAAAAGGCATAGCTCCGGGGCTGGCCGCTCCTACCCCGCCTAAAAGCTCCAGCACTTTTTCCTGGACTTTGCGATGATCGGCTCCCAGTTGCTCCAGAACACGGGCCGCCACCCCTTCTCCTTCCCGGATAAGACCCAGGAGAAGGTGTTCCGTGCCGATGTAGTTATGACCTAGACGCCGGGCTTCTTCCAGGGCCAGCTCCAGCACCTTCTTGGCCCGGGGCGTAAGCCCCATCTCTCCGGTAAAAGTGCCGTCCCCACGCCCCATGAGGTTTTCTACTTCCTGGCGGACCTGCTCTAAGCTGATTCCCAGATTCTGCAAGGCCCGGGCAGCAATTCCCGTACCCTCGCGAATGAGTCCCAGAAGGATATGTTCCGTACCGACATAGTTAAAGTTAAGCCGTCTCGCCTCTTCCTGGGCCAGCAAAAGAACTTTTTGAGCCCTTTCCGTAAATCTGCCAAACATCTTCGCCACCTCCGTATCAACAAGTCTTGGCTAAGGTTAATTTAACCGCAAAACCTTACACAATAATTAATGATTCCTAAAAAATTTCGTTTGTTTTAAATCAACTTTTCTCTGATGACTTGAGCCCGCAGCAGATCCCGTTCATAGGGATTCATTTCACCGCCGTGAACCTTCTGAAGAAAGGCCGGGCGGGTTATTACCATCAGCTCGTTGATCTGACGCTGGGTAAGACCAGGAACGACGCCCAGCGCAACCCCTAAGCGGACGTCAGATAGCAACCGCATGGTTTCTTCGGAAGTGATAATCCGGGCGTGCTTCAGCAGTCCGTACGACCGCCAAACCCTGTCTTCCACCGCCTGGCGGTTCTCCCGGTAAAGATACTCCCGGGTAGACCGCTCCTGGGCGATGATCTGACGGGTAACCCCTAACAGGTTGCTGATTATCTCCTCTTCCGAAGGTCCCAGAGTAACCTGGTTGGAAATCTGGAAGAGGTTACCCAAAGCTTCCGTCCCTTCCCCGTAGAAACCGCGCACCGCCATCCCTAATTTGGTCACGGCGTTGATGACGTTCCCGATTTGATTGGTGAGGACCAAGGCTGGTAAATGAACCATTACCGATGCCCTAAGCCCGGTTCCCACATTGGTTGGGCAGGCCGTCAGGTAACCCCGGCGCTCATCAAAGGCGAAATTCAGGGTTCCTTCCAGCAAATCATCGGTTTTTTCCGCCAGCCGGTAAGCCTCTTCCAACTGCAACCCCGGCAGGATAACCTGAATGCGTAGATGATCCTCTTCGTTAACCATAATGCTTACCGCCTCGTCTTCACTGACAACCACCGCCCGGTAGCGGGGTTCCTGGACAAACTGGGGACTGACCAGGTGTTTCTCCACTAAAATTTGCCGCTCCAGAGGCGAAAGTTCCTCCAGCATGACAAACTCCATGGGCCCCAGTTCCCGGTACACCTCCGGTGTGGTGGCAGCCAACCGCACTCCGTGCAAAACCCGGGAAGCCTGATCTTCATTCATCAGGTGAGGAAAAGGAATATCTTCTAAGTTGCGGGCCAGCCGCACCCGGCTGCTGATAACCACATCGTTTTCCGGACCCTCGAAAAGCCAGCGGCTGCTGGCCCCGAAAATTACATCCCTCACCGCCATTTTGCCATCCCTCCCTCACCTTCACCCGCCAGCTTCTTCTCCAGCTCCCGGATTCGGTCGCGCAGTTCTGCTGCTTTTTCAAACTCCTCCCGCGCCACCGCCTGCTGCAGCTGGCGTTTCAGCCCTTCTATCTCCCGGCGCAGCCGCAGGGTACCTCCCCCACGGCGGGGCACCTTTCCGGTATGGCGGACATTACCGTGAATCCGACGCAGAATGGGTTCCGTTTCCTCTTCCATCACTTTGTAGCAGCGGGGGCATCCCATCAACCCAGTGCGGGTAAAAGCGGCAAAATCCTGCCCGCACAGAGAGCAAGTTTTTCCGCCAGGAGTGATGTAGGGCTGCTGAATTTCCTGACCGAAAAGACCGGCCAAAAAATTGGACAACATACTGGCGGGATGGAAATTAGTCCAGAAATTGTTAAAATTAACGTTAAAGTTTACTTCCTGATTGCGCGCCGCACACTCCTGGCACAAATTCATCTCCGTTTTCTGCCCGTTGACAATCTTCAAAAAATGGACCGTCGCCGGGTTCTTTTTGCAGATGTCGCAGAGCATAGCCGTCACCTCTTTTCGCCATTATTATTTCCGTCCTCCTCACCCGCAACCCGCCCGAATCAGGGCCATTAACATCTCTCGCAAGAGAAGAGCCCGTTTCTTGTCCCGACCGGTAGCACCCAGAAGACGGTCCTTGAGAACCACCCCCATAATTTCCGCTTCCCGGCGGGTAATGATTTTCTCCTCCTCAAGCCGCTTTAGCAGGTTGGCCGCCGCCTGGGCCGAAATCTCCCCGCCCAGGGTTTCCTCCAAAAACTGGCGCAGGCGGTTAGTCTCACCGGGCAAAGCAACGCGGACAATTCGAATATAGCCACCTCCGCCGCGTCGGCTTTCTACTATATAGCCCCGTTCAAAAGTAAAGCGGGTGCTGAGAACATAATTGATCTGGGAAGGATAGCAGTTAAAAATTTCTGCCAGTTCACTGCGCCTTATTTCCACTCTGCCGTTACTTCGCTGCAGCATCCGGAGGAGGAAATCCTCGATGGTGTCGGAGAGATTAGCCATGGGTCCACCCCCTCCGCTTTTGTCTTTGACTATCTTTGATTATTCGCCTTTTATTTTAGTACTTTTTTCCTGCAGCGGCAAGCAAATTTTCCCTTCAAATTTCCTCTCTGTGGCCCTTGTATTAATGTACTTGACAAAAGACCAAAATTACTCCCTTATTAATATTTTTTTCTTGCAAATTCTTTCGTTTGCACATAATATCATGAAAAAAACTCATACTTTTTAACCGGGATGATTAAATTTTCCTTGGAAGGCTAAATTGCCATGTGTTAAAATAGGCATGGCATGTGATAACTGCCACAAACTAAGGTTAGGTGCAAAGGCAGGAGGAAGGAAAATGGGTTTACGGGAGCTTTTCCGCCGCGACATCGTGTTTCTTCACCCCCCCAGTGTCTACGATTTTCGCAAAGATACCATTATGTTCGGTCCCATAAGTGATGTAGTACCTTCATCTGCCACTTTCGAAATGTACCCGATAGGTATCACCAGCATTGCCAATACGCTGGAGAAAGCCGGTTTTAATGTCCAAATAATAAACGTCGCCTACCAAATGCTCCGTAATCCCCGTTACGATGTGGAAAAAGTCATTGCCAAATTAAACCCGCGCCTCTTTGCCATCGACCTGCACTGGCTGCCCCACGCCCACGGCAGCATCGAATTGGCTAAAATTGTGAAAAAATATCATCCCAATACTCCCGTCCTGTTCGGCGGACTATCTTCCTCCTACTACCACGAAGAACTGATCCGCTACGACTGCGTAGACTTTGTCATCCGGGGTGATTCGACGGAAGAACCCGTGCGCAGACTTTTGATGGCCATTCGCTTCGGCTATCCCTTAGAGAGCGTCCCTAACTTAACCTGGAAAAAGCCCGACGGAACGGTAGTAGTCAATCCCCTGACTCACGTTCCGGACAACATCGACTACACCGAGGTGCCGAGTTATAGCTACGTAGTGCGCTCCGTTTTCAAATACTTTAACCTTCACAATACTATTCCCTACTTGGAATGGCTTAGCTATCCCATGACCGGTATTCTCACCGCCCGGGGCTGCACCCAGAACTGCTCCATCTGCGGTGGCTCCCGTTTCGCTTACGAAAAAATATGTAACCGGAAAAAACCGGCCTTTCGCTCTCCCCAGTCCCTCATCGAAGACCTGCGCTTCGTTTCTTCCCTGGCAGAAGCTCCGGTTTTTATCTTCCACGACATCCGCCAGGCTGGCATGGACTACGCCCGGGAATTTCTTTCCCTCGTTAAAAAGGAAAGGATAAAAAACGAATTAATCTTTGAGCTCTTTTTCCCTGCCAGCGATGAATTCTTCCGCCTCATTGCCGAGTCCTGCGAAAAGTGGAGCCTTGAGATCACGTTAGAATCGCATAAAGAAGAAATTCGTAAACTCAACGGCAAGTTCCCCTGTTCCAACAAGGAAGTGGAAGACACCTTAGAATCTGCCCTGCGCCACGGTTGCCGCAAAATAGATATCTTCTTCATGACCGGCATTCCCAAACAAACCTATCAGGATGTCCTGGACAGCATTGAATACTGCCGCTATCTGCTGGAAAAATTCAACGGCGACCGACGGCTGGCCTTGTTTATTGCCCCCTTAGCCCCCTTCTTGGATCCGGGAAGCCTGGCCTTTGAGTTCCCGGAAAAGTACGGCTACAAAAAGTTCTGTCATACCTTAGAAGACCACCGCCGGGCTCTCACCCAGCCCAGCTGGAAACACATCTTAAGTTACGAAACCGACTCTATGACCAGAGACGAAATCGTTGAAGCTACCTATGAAGCAGCATTGCGTTTGAACCAGTTAAAACGGGAGTACGGCCTCATCGACGAAGAAACCGCCCGACTGATCGATTTCCGGATTAGGAGTGCTCTCGAAGTCATTCGGGAAATTGACCGCATCATGGAAATTGAAGATAAAGCGGTTCGCCAGAAGCGGTTGCAAGAAATGAAAGATAAAATAGCCCAGCTCAACCGTTACACTATCTGTGGTAAGGATGAATTAAAGTGGCCTTTGCACCGGCGGTCCTTTAATGTCCTCTCCTTGAGTAAAATCTTGGTACGGCTGTTTTTCGTCGAGTGGGCCCTCTTCTTTCACCGTCTCCGTTTGAATCTCTTCGGCTGGCCGGAAGAATCCGAACCAATCACCGGCCCAGCTAGGGAGTCCAGTGTCGAAGTCCGCTAGACCCCAGGGGGAAAAAGAGAGAGCCCCTCCCCAGGGGCTCTTTTTTTATTCCAGTTCAGGCTCGATAAGGCCGTAATTGCCGTCCCGCCGGCGGTACAGGACGTTCACCTGTTCTGTCTCCGCATTGGAGAAAACGAAGAAACTGTGACCAAGAAGATTCATCTGCAGGATTGCTTCCTCGACGCTCATGGGTTTGATGGGGAAGCGCTTGGTTTTCACCAAGCGTGGCTCCTCTTCCCCTTCTTCCTCTTCTTTTGCTATAATTTCTCTGCTCTCTTTCCCCTTAACATCGGCATGGCGGTTTTTGCGAGAGAATCTGGTCTTATACTTCTCAATTTGCTTTTCCAGCTTCTCCACCACCAGGTCAATAGAAGCATACATATCGCCCGTTATTTCTTCCCCGCGCAGAATCATCCCGTCCAGGGGCATGGTTACTTCCACTTTGTGGTCTTCCCTTTCCACCGTAAGGGTAACCTGAACGTCCCTGATGCCGTCCAGATATTTTTCCAGCTTGCTCAGCCTTTTTTCCACGTAGTTTTTCAAAGCAGGAGTCACTTCAATATTTTTTCCCCGGACATTAATCCTCATTTCTCTCTCTCCTTTCCGGTGCTATCCTCGTTCCTCTGTCTTTAGTTTTTGCTGTTCCTATTTTTAGCTTACACCAAAATGGCGGTTCTTACCACCCTTTTCCTCTCAATTGTCGCATGTCCAACTCCAACCGGCAAAAAAACCCTTTAATATTAAGAAACCCCGGTTTGCAAACCGGGGCAAAAGGTCAGGTTGGAATTAAAGCTTAATTACGTTTACCGCCTGGGGTCCACGTGCCCCTTCCGCAATCTCAAACTGCACTTTCTGACCTTCGCTGAGGGTCTTGAATCCTTCCTCCTGGATGGCGGAAAAGTGAACGAAAACGTCGCCTCCGTCTTCCCTCTCGATAAACCCGTAACCCTTCTCCGCGTTGAACCACTTGACTCTGCCTATCATTGCTCATTCCTCCTAAAACTTTTTCCACGTGGACCGTAAGAGCGGCTTGCCACGCTTGTTCAGCATACCACACCCAGGCGATAAAGTCAACCTTTTCCCCAGGCAAATATTTTTTTGTGGAAAAAATTTGTGGATAATGTGGATAACTTTGTTGATAATTACTCCTGTTTTACCCCTGGCGATCCAGCCAGCGGCTAATATCCCCTGCTACTCCGGTGAGATAATACCTCCGGCCCACTCGACTCCGCTCTAATTCCGCCAGCTTTGCCTGGGCCTCGTCCCTCTTCTGCCGGAGAAGGGCAATAACCTCCCTCTCCGCCTCCTGCGCCTCCCGCAGCCAGGTTATTACCTGTTCTCTCTCATCAGGAGTTAAAAACGGAGCCTCTTCGCCGGTGATTTCCTTTACTCTGGCCATCAACTGCTCCCGGCGGGAAAGTTCGTCTGCCAAAGCCTGCCACTGTTCCCTTTCCACCAAGGGACGCAAGCTTACCATCAAACGCCAGATTTCCCGGTAAAGGCGGAGAAGCTCGTCTTTTTCGGCCGTTGCCCGCATAAAAATGCCCCCTACCCTTCCAAACTGAGGCCACCGTTTATCTTCTGCTCCACTCCCTGGCTGCTTTTCTCCACCACTTCCGCCCACGCCTGACGCAGGTCCTGCAGCAAACCATATACTTCCCTTACCGGCGTAGGATCCTTGCGCACATTGGCCTCGGTCAGTCGGCGGAGGAAATAGGCGTAGAGGCTGTTCAAGGAGACGGCAATCACCCCGCCGCGCTCAAAGTCCAGATTTACCTGCAGCTCAGTGATAATGTCTTGCACCCGGAGAAGGAATTTGTGAGCCTCTTCCCTTTTCCCCTCCACCAGGGCTTCTTCGGCCTGCTGGAGAAATCGCAGCGCCCCATCGTACAACATCAGGATTAGTTTTCCGGGCGGAGCTGTCTCCACCGCCGTCTGCCGGTACGCTTGGGAGTAGTTGCTGTACAGCATAGAGGGTAACCTCCTCTATTCCTCAAGAATCAATTTTTTCTACCACTTTCGTCACCTCAGCGTGGACTTTTTCCAAAAAGGGTACCAGTTCATAGTTCAAGAGATCCCCTACTAGCACATAATCCCGGTTCTCCCAGGCCGCAAGGAGCTCCTTTAATTTACCGCCCAGCTCCCCGGTAAAAGCTACCGGTTCCAAAGCTGGCACCCTCTCCTGGAGCAAGAGGTAGTTCCGCTCCAGGAAAACAAAGAGATGAATGACCCATTCCAGCCCTTCGGCCGCTTTGATGAAAATTTCGTTGGCCGACTGCAGGTCCCCCTGCTGGAACAACTCGGCCGCCTTCTCCAGGCCTGCGGTAAGGCGGGGCAAGTACTCCGCCAGAGAACGGAGACTCTCCCGGAGAAGCTGTCCAAGGGTAGCAGCGCTAATTTCCATTTTTTCCAGGCCTTCTAACTGCAGTGCCTCTTCTAAGCTCATCTCTACCGGGATGTCGTTGGCCGTGATGGACGTAACGAACAACTCCTGCCGGTGTAGAAACTCCTGAATCCTCTCATAGGCCTCCTCCCGCCCACCCGTGAAAATCAGCTCATTGTTGACATAAACTTTCACCTTTTTCTCCTCCTTTGCGGCTGGACAATCTTGCTGCCGCCTCCTTAAACTCAACCCTGAACCGGGATGCCGTCTCCCCTAGCCGGCGGTAAATCTCCCGGGACAGTTTTACCGTCTCCACCAGACGCCGCGACTCATCTTGCGGTAGCTCGCGGCATCTGTACATCGTCTGCAATATCGTTCTCTGCACCGCCTCGTTAAGGAAGTGGAGCGTTGCTTCCTCCCGCTTCAGTTTCCCGTCAATGCGGTCTAATTTCTTCAGCAACTCCTGCACCGGTCCCGCACCCACCGGCATCCTTGCCAATAACCGGATAAGTCTATCCGCCGTCTCTTCCCCTTCCCGGCAGGTACGGGCAATTTTCCCCAGCCGGGCGCTTACCTCCAGCAAGGCCTCCACCAGGGGCTGCGGCGATGGGGGAACGTATTCCCACCAGCACTTCTCCACTACTTCTCTCACCCTCACTTCTTGCTGGCAGTATTTGGCAATGACCTCCCGCAGGGGCATCTGCACCGTCCCTTCAATCCGCGCTCCTCCTTCGGTAGCGTTGATAATGGTCCTGTCCCGGGCACAGTTCTCTATGTACTCCTCAAACCAGCGGAGGAAGTTGTACAAAGCGCGGGAAGTCCACACCTCTCCTCCGTAATAACCGGGAACCCGCACATAGTAAATACTCCCCTCTTCCCCCTCGACAGGTACAGTATTTTCTTCCTCTTTTAGTGCATAACTGCTGGTGTGCCTGCGGCCATCGGTAAAAGCCAAATCCTGCCCCACTAAAATTACCGGGTCGGCTCCCAGCAGTAAAGCCAACTGCAGGGCAGCATGGGCAACTGAGCCCCCCGATAAGAACGTTCCTTTCTGGTCGAGGTGGCTTTCTATCCATTTTGCCGTTTCATCCAGGGAAGTAAAGGTAAATTTTATTCCTTCATGTTCCCTTACAACCCGGGGGTAAGTAGCCGGGTCAAAAACAAGAATACTGGGCGAGTAGTTTGCTCCGGAAAAGTGGGAGTAATTTTTTTCACTTCCATCAATGGTTACCACAAAATCCGGGGTGATTTCTTCTCGCTGCAGAGCCTTCAAAGCGGCGCCAACGCTAATTATCAATCCCCGCCCCTGAACCTCCCTAAGATGGGAGAGGTTTTTGTCTAAGGAAGGACCGGCTGAAACCACTATCGCCGGAACCCCTTTAAATTTCTCCGTCAGCTTAATAACCCCTGGTGAAAGGTAAAAATACTCCAGGTTGCAAAGGTAATTAGACAACCACGTCTCTTCAAAACTCAAGACTGTAGCTACCCCACCAACTACATTGCTGACATAATCCCTTATCTTGGCAGTAACGTTAGTAAAGTAGGAAGCAAATTCCCGGCCGTACACTGGCTGCTCAAAAAAAGCTATTCTATCCCGTTGTCCAACAGCAAAGTGCTTTTTTATCTCGTTTAAAACTTCTTCATCATCCTCAACTGCTACAAGCCAGGTGCGAGAATCAAAAAGGGAAGAATAATCGCGGTGCTGCATCAATACTCCCAGCAGGCGGGGATCGGGTTCCACCACTATTATCCCGGTTGCGGGACCAACCCGCTCCCGGAGGAAGGGAAGGTGATAACCCATCCCCAAGCCGTAAACTAAAAGCAGGTCTGTTTCCGAGGAAAGATCAGCCTTCATTACCAGTTTTCTGGCCTCTTCCACCGGGTCAAAAACACTGTGAAAACTCACCCGCCTACCGTCTTTTTCCACGGCAAAAGAGAGTCCCTCCTTGCGAGCAGGAAAAACCTCTACCTGGTAGGAGGGAAGTTGGTTTATCTTTTTCCACTCTACCTGGAAACCTCTCTTCTGAAAATACTCTCGGTTGCGCTCAAACAATTTTCTTCGCAACCTCCCAACCAGCCGGACTTAAAAAATACCCCCCTCCGGGTCCGTTGCGCACTTCCAGCAACCCCTGGCGCTGCATCAGCCCCGCCTGCTCCCGGATGTAAGAAGGGTTAACTCTCAACCGTCGCCCCAGATCCACGGAAGAAACAGGGGCAGCATAGGAAGCCCTGCATTCGCGGAGGATTTTGATAATTTCCCTCTGGAGAGGAGTTATTTCCATTTATCCTCCCTCCTGACACCAGCCAACAAAAGCTTACATTAAGAAGGGAAAAGAAAGCCGCCCTCCCTGCGGCCTTATTTGTTATTGCCCATAAGCTGGTTTAGCTGTCCTGCCAGCCACTGGCTCTGGTTCATCATGGTGGAAAGAAGCTTCTCTAAGGCAGTGAACTGACGCCACAGTTCCTCTTCCCGGGCCGCAAGCCGTTCCTCGAAACGCTCCATCTGCCGGGAAAGATTTTCTATTTCTTTCGTCAGGCTGCCGTTGCTACCGATCCGGTTGTCAATGAAACCGCCGCTGCGCACGAACCGGTCCAGACTGTACTTTAAGCGCACCGCTACGCCGGCAGCAGACCCGGAAGAAACGGAATATTCATACGAAACTTGGACCTCTTCCCCAGCAGCGGGAGCCTGTCCTAAAATTATCCGGCCGTTGGCAAAATCTACGGTAAACTGACCCGCCCCGGGTGTGCCGCTTACATAGGTAAGGGTTGTGGTCACGCCCCCGGATACTATTTTTACTACCGGCAAAGGCGAAGAAGCTATATTGCCCTTGTTACTGAGGTTGAAAGTAGTGGTGCTACCGTCGCCGACAAAGGTTTCCGTGGCCGAAGCCGTTCCTTTAGCAAAGAGGTTATACACGGTCAGCGGGTCCTTTTCTAAAGCCGCCCGCAGTTTTTCCTTGTCCAGCACTAATTTCCCTTCTAAACCGGTTACCGTGCCGGTGCTTGCCCCAGTGGAGATACCGATCTGGGCCAGCATTTGCATATCCACCCTCAGCCCGCTTACCGCATCCGATACACTACGGCGCAGTTCGTTGTAGACCATTTTTAGCAGGTAATCGGAATTAAGAATACCCTGCTTTTTCTCGGCTTCCGTAGCCGGTTCTTTTACCGTTTTTTCCTTCAGTTTGGTATTTATCCACTCGATCACGCTGTTGTATTCGTTGACAAAGGCTTCCACGGCGGCTATGGTTTTATCCACGTCCTGCTTAACCGTAATCTGGACGGTGCCGGTAGAACGGGCGGTAAAAGTTACACCGTTGTACTCGAAAGTGTTGCTGCTTCGCGTGATAGTTGTTCCGTTAATGGTGAGGCTTCCGTCCTGTCCCCGTACTTCCGCCGCCGGATCAATCTTGATTATGCTGAGAAAATTGGTGGTGCCGAAGTCAATGACGATGGGTTTATTCCCCGTTTCTTTGCTGGTGAGGGTAATTTTATCCGCTTGTTCATCGTAAAAGGCCGTAACCCCGGCTGCCGAATTGTTGATCTTGTTGAGGATATCCTGCACCGACTCGGTGGCAGTGTTCACGGCAAAGGTAATGTTGTTGATGGTAAAATAGCCGTCGGTAAAGCCCAAGCCGGTGGTGTTCATTTTGGCTGTAAAACCGGAATCGGTCCCCGGCTGCACCACCGCCGTGTCTAGCTTCACTGCCTTTACAAAACCACTGGTGTCATCGCTCACGGTAATGGTAGGAGTAGCTCCCTTGGTTTTCTGAGTTAAGACCACTTTGTCCCCGGTAAAGGTAGCCACCACCCCCGCCGCCGACTCGTTAATCTTGGTCAGCACCGTGTTGATGGTGTCGCTGCTGCTGACGTTGATGGTCACACCGTTGATCTTGAAACTGCCGTCGGTGATAGTACCGGTATAATCCCAGTTGACCTGGCCGCTGTTGAAAGGAGCGTTGGGATCGGCATCTCCTCCGGGCGTGTTTAGCTCCGCCGCACTCTGCAGCACCGCGGCCGTGGCTGGAGGCAAGCCAATAGCAGCCGTGCTGGTATTGGTGGTAGCCGTAGCTAAGGAATTAACCGTCAGGGTATAGGTCCCAGTAGCTGCCGCCGTAGTAGCAGTGGCAGTAGCCACACTCTCATTACTGGAGGAGACGGTCTTGCCGGTAAAAGTAGCGGTAAGGAGCAAGGTGGAAACTTTGCTCTGCAGGGCGGAAAGCTTGCTTCTAAACTCCTCCAAAGCTTCTTTCCGCCACTTGAGAATTTGCTGCCTCTCTTGCATTTTTAAAAGGGGTATTCTTTCTACATCCATGAGCTGTTTGATAAGACTGGCAGTATCCAGACCCGAAGCAAGTCCGCCAATCCGCATGATCAGTCCCTTCTTTCCCTCATTTTTCCGCATCGTAAAAAAAGAGTCCCTTATACCTTTTTATCCACTAAGAGTCCAGCTATCTCCTGAAGAGCCGCCACCAGGTCCAGGAGTTTTTCCGGCGGGATTTCCTCTAATACTTCGCCGGAGCAAGTGTCAATAATTTGCACCATCACTCTTTTGGTCTCTTCGTGAATCCGAAATTGCAAGCGGTGATTAAAAATAACGGTGCGGGACTCCTTTTCCTGCACCTCTTTTCTTTCCCTGTTTTCCTCAGGCTTTAGTTTTTCTCCTCTCCTTTCTTTTTCGTTCGTTCCTGCCGGCAGCCAATTGGTCAACAATTCCCTCGGTCGGTCGGGGTTGCGGGCGTGGGCCGCTACCTTATCCACTTTCACCACCATCACCCCCAGAATTTAAGGAAGGCCGGCCGGAAAACTCCGGCCGGCTCCTATCCTTAACCGAGGAGTTTGAGCACCGCTTGCGGTCTCATGTTGGCCTGGGCCAGCATGGCCGTGCCCGCCTGCATCAGGATCTGCGTCCGCGTGAACTCCGCCATCTCCCTGGCCATGTCCACATCGCGGATCCGGGACTCGGCCGCCGTCAGGTTCTCCGCCGCCACGCCTAAGTTGGCGATGGTATGCTCGAGACGGTTCTGAATAGCACCCAATTTTGCCCGCTCCGTAGAGACCGTGTCAATAGCAGTGGAAATAGTGGTAATAGCCGCGTCAGCTTCCGACTGGGTGCTCATGCTCAAGCCGCTTACGCCTAGAGCCCCTGCCGCCATGTTACCAATGGTAACAGTCAAAGTTTGTCCAGAGTTAGCACCGATGTGGAGCACTTTGTTAGTAAAGGAACCGTTCAGCAGCTTTTGGGTGTTAAACTCAGTATTGGAAGCAATTCGATCAATTTCCGTGATAAGCTGATTTACTTCTTGCTGAATTTGAGCCCGGTCATCATCGGTCAAAGTGTCGTTGGCCGCCTGCACGGCCAGCTCCCGCAACCGCTGCAGGATGGAGTGGGTCTCGTTCAGAGCACCTTCCGCCGTCTGGATGAGGGAGATACCGTCCTGGGCGTTGCGGATAGCCTGGTTGAGGCCTTTAATCTGGGCCCGCATCTTCTCGGAAATGGCTAAGCCAGCGGCATCGTCGGCAGCCCGGTTGATTCGCAGACCCGAAGACAGCTTCTCCAGCGATTTGCTCATGGCAGTGTCCGTGATGGAAAGGTTGCGCCAGGCGTTCAGCGCGCTCACGTTGTTGTTGATTCTCATACTATCATCCTCCCTGACTTTTTATTTTGGGCTTCCCTGCCCTTGTCTCCCGCCCCGCCGTGGCCGGCCGCTCCACGCCGGTCCGGGAAATTGACTACGTTATTTCTATCGATTTATTGCAACAAGTCTTTAGGTCCGTCGCCGGCAAAAAATCGCAGTTATTCCTCACTGTCACATTCTATTTTGTTATATCTTTATCATTCTCCTTATTTCCTCTTTTTTTCGTTTTTTCCTCCCTGCCATTTCTCTACCAACTGCGGGTCCACCGCCGCCGCTTCCCGGTTGAACTCTTTTATTTCCTCGTAAAGTTCCCGGCGGAGGACATGAACGCGGGGCGGGGCTTTTATCCCAAGCCGCACCTGGTCACCCCGCACTTCCAGCACCACCACTTCTATCTCCCCGTCGATGACTATTGCCTCTCCCCGTTTTCGGCTCAAAACCAGCACCGTCTACCCCTCCTCCCGCGGCCCGCCGAGGGGGTAACGTAAAGGATAGTCCCGCTCCTGCTGCACCACCTGCTTCCCCCGCCGGGTCCGGGGATTGACAACGAGGGGAGCTTTCAAGTTGGCCGTAACCTGTCCCCCGCTGCTAACCGAGAGAATAACCAGCACCGCCGGCCGGTCATCATCCCTTAACTCCAGGGCTTCCGCCTCCGCCGGCCCTAAGTCGAGTTCGTACCCGGCAAATATCTTCCCGGCTTCTACCACTACAAAGCCTACATCCGGCTCGTCGACGGAGATAAGCCAGTGAAAGGGGCTTTCCCCGTCGTGCTCCACCAAAATATAGCGCCGCAAATTCTCAAACCCCAAAATGTCTTCCACCGTGATCAGAGCATCTTCTCCAACTTCCAGGCGGCCAAATCGACGGCTTTCCAGGATAATTTCGGCCATTCTTTTACCCCCTCTTTACACGCGTCGGTCAAAAATTCGTCCCGCTTCCACAACCTTAATCCTCACCCGACCCTCGCAAACAGACACGGATGGCGGTTGATGAGGAATTATATCCAGCCGGAATTCCCGTTCCGGCCAGGCCCGCCTTTCCGCTTGCGCGGCTATTATTTCCCTTATGTCCCTCCCCGGTACGGTCATTTCCTTTCCTTCTCCGGCCCTTCTCTCAATTCCGGCCAGGGCAGTCTCCCGCGCCCGGGCCGCAAACTCCTTTTCTAAAGAAACGAGGTGACGGTAACCCATGTCCTCCCAGCAGGAGGTAAAATCAATTTCCACTGCCGGATACTCTATTTGCAGGACAAAATCCGTTTTTCCGGCGCGTAGATGAAAATCTGCCGGCCCCTTCTCCGTTTTCAGGACCGGCAGTTGCATTTTTACACCCGAACTCTCGCCAATTTTAAAAACCATAATCCATCACCGCGTTATCGCAGAAAGTCCGCCAGCGTAGGCTGAATAATCCTAGCTCCGGCAGCCAGCGCAGCCCGGTACACATTTTCCTGCATCTGCAGGCGGGTAATGATCTCAGCCATGTCCACATCTTCGGTGCGCGAAAGGAGATCGCTTACATTAATGCGCGTTTCTTCCAAGCGGTTTCTGGTAAGTTCAAGGCGGTTCACCCGCGCTCCTACATCCGCCCGCACCCGAAGGATATTGTCTATGACCCGGTCCACCGCGCCCAGGCGAACTCCGCTCAAATTGGCAGTATTGCCAGTGTTAAGGTCGTTAATGATGTCATCGATAAGCTGAAAAACGTCAACAGGATTTTTAAACACATCATCGCCGGTTACGTTGACCGTCATCTTTATACCGGGGCTGATCTCATACTGGATATCGGCAACGGCATCTCCCAGGTAATTACCGGCAGCATTAAAGGGCTGGGTCAGGGTCTTAAAGCCCCCGAAAATATAACGGCCATCGTGGGATGTATTAGCTACCTGCAAAAGCTGCTCTTTAATCTGCCGAACCTCCGCAGCGATAGCCTGGCGGGAAGCCTGGGGGAGGGCGTCATTCGCCCCCTGCACAACCAGTTCCCGCACCCGCTGCAACAGGTCCCCGGCCTGACCCAACGCTACATCGGTGGTTTCAAGCCAAGAAAGGGCCGCGTTCACATTGGCCACGTATTTTTCCGTCTCCGTTATCGTGGTCCTCAGCCGCAGAGCGGAAACAAGGTTTACCGGATCGTCGGAAGGCTTTTTAATTTTCTTCCCCGACGACATCTGATCCTGCAAACGCTCCATCTCCGCCAGGTTAACATTTAGGTTGCGCCGGAAATTGTTAATTAGCATGGAATTGGTGATGCGCATTCATTTTACCTGGTCATCTAAACTGTGCAAAACCGCACCAGTTCAGACGGCTGGGGTATTTGTAGTCCGCCTTTCAGGTTGCCTCAGCCCCAGCAGGCGGTTTTTGAGGCAACCATAGTCCCTGCCCCAAGAAGCAGGAACTC
>JASUSC010000082.1 GCA_030446285.1 Eubacteriales bacterium
CTACGAATACAACCCCGAAAACCAGCTTGTGCGGGTCGTAAAACCCAACGGCGATGCCATCGAATTCGCCTACGATGGCAGCGGCCGCCGTATCAGCAAAACCGTAAACGGTTCCGTCGTAAAATATGAATACGACGGCGACCTCCTTGCCGCCGAAACCGACGCAAACAACAACCTCCTCGCCGCCTACACCTACGACGATAAAGGCGCGCCTGTGAGCGTCACCAAGAACGGCCAGACCTACTATTTCCACTACAACGCCCATGGGGACGTGGTGGCCCTCACCGATGCCAGCGGCAACATAACTGCCACCTACGAGTACGACGAATGGGGCAACGTGACAAGCCGCACCGGGAATATCGACACCCCCTTCGGCTACGCCGGCCAGTACGGGTGCGTTTACGACAAGGAAACGGGCTTGTATTTCCTCAAAAGCCGTTACTACGACCCGGCCACGGGCCGCTTTACCTCCCGGGACAGGTTCAAAGGCTTCGAGAACCGCCAGGTAAGCCAAAATTCCTCCACCTACTGCACCTTATCAAGACCACCGCTCTGAGTTATAGGGGCGGTATTTTTTTTGGGGGGACGGAAAAGAGGCTATCGGCTTTAATAAAAGAAAGAAGAGGAGCAAAAAATAGAAAAAAAGCGGGAGCGATAAGGGTGGATAAGCCGTTTTTACCCCACGCTGTTCTCGGCAACGGTAAAACTTTGATTACCGTAGGGAAGAACGGGCAGTGGCAGCGTTTTTTCTGGCCCACCATTGGTGGGCCGCAGCATCTTTCCGACTTCCTTTTAGGCATTCATACCAGCCGCCAGCATGAGACCAGCTGGATTCACGACTGTCACTGGCACCATACCCAGGAGTATGCGGGGGAAACCCCTGTCCTCCGCACGGTGGCCACCAATTCTTATTTAAGGCTGACGGTGGTTGTGACCGATTTCGTTCACCCTGAGTACGATGTGACCGTTTGTTCCCTGGAAATTATCGGCGACGAGCAGCAAGACATAACGGTTATCGTTTATTCCCGTTTTCTCCTTTGCGGGGCGGATTTTCACCAGGGGATATTTTACGACCGAGGCGGAGAAGCTCTGGTTCACTACCGTTACGACTATTGTTTAGCGGTGGGAGGGGACCGGCCGGTTACCGGGTACGAGTGCGGTGGAAACAGTTTTGCGGCAGCATGCCGGGCGGAACTTGGCGGCAACGAGATAGCCATGGATGCGCGGGGAGCTCTGGCCTTCCGATTGGGCAGCCTTATGCCGGGGGGTAGCCTTAAATTCAGTCTCTATGTGGTACCTCATCGGGACATAGAGGCTGCTCTGCGCAAATTAGAGCGGTGCCGGGAAAACGGTGCCGACCTTCTTTATGAAACAACGGTCAGCTTCTGGCGGGGTTTTCTCGACGGCTGCCGGGAACTTACCGGAGAAGGAAGGGAATTTCGAGACCTCTACCGGCGTTCCCTGATGGTTCTGGCCCTGCTCAGCGATCGCCAGCACGGGGGAATCTTAGCTGCTCCCGAAATGGACGAATATTTTCGCTACAGCGGGGGCTACGGTTTTTGCTGGGGCCGGGACGCCGCTTTCATTGCCACCGCCATGGACCGGTGCGGGATGGCCGATTACGCCCGCCGCTTTTACCACTGGGCGATGAAAACCCAGCGCAGCAACGGGGCCTGGCTGCAGCGTTATACCATTGAAGGCTACCCGGCCCCTTCCTGGGGGCTGCAGATTGACGAAGTCGGTTCTATTCTCTGGGGGATGATGGAGCATTACCGGGCGACCGGCGACAGGGATTTTCTCTTGCGCGCCTGGCCGGCCCTGAAAAAGGGGGCTTCCTTCCTTCTCTCCTTTCTCGATCCGGAGACGGGTTTGCCGGCACCTTCTTATGACCTGTGGGAAGAGCGCAAAGGGGAGCACGCTTACTCTGCTGCGGCCGTCTGGGCTGGCTTCATGGCGGCGGCGGCAGCGGCCCGGGAACTGGGACGGGAGGAGGGGGAGGAGTGGGCGCAAGCGGCAGCGGAGCTGCGCCGGCGTATCCTACAAGTTTATCTGTTACCGGAAGAAAAGCGCTACGTCCGCACGGTGAAGCTGGAAATCAGCCGGGAAGAGTTCTCCCGGGAAAAGGCCTTGGGAGAGGACGTGCGGGCCCTGGTGGACGAAAAGGGTTACGTATACTACCCGACGTGGGTGGATCCGACGGTAGACGTCAGCCTCTTAGGGCTGGAAGTTCCTTTTGCCCTGGTGGAGAAGGACGACCCTGCCATGGAGAATACGGTCCGGCTAATTGAGGAGCGCCTGTGGCACCGGCCTACTGGCGGGCTCTTTCGCTATGAAAGGGACCACTACCGGGGCGGGAATCCCTGGGTTCTGACTACTCTTTGGCTGGCTCTCTACTGCCTGCGCCGGGGTGAGATTGAAAAGGGCAGGGAACTCCTCCGCTGGGCGGCGGGGGTGGCCAATTCCTTGGGGCTTTTGCCTGAGCAGGTAGACCGGGAAACGGGGGAGGTGGCCTGGGGGTTACCCCTTGCCTGGTCCCATGCCATGTTCATTCACGCCGTGCTGGATTTGGAGGAAAAAACGGCTGCAGCGAAGGAGGGTTAGAATGTTTTTTGCGCCGGCGAGCTGGGCTACCTTCGAGCGCGGAATTGAGAAAGAATGGCTGGTGACCAACGGCCTGGGCGGGTTTGCCGCCGGCACTGCCATCGGTGCTGCTACCCGGCGCTACCACGGTCTTCTTTTCGCTGCCCTCAACCCCCCGGTAGAAAGGGTTCTCCTCTTGGCAGCCTTAGGAGAGGAGATCAGCGATGGCCAGGAAAGCTGCCGCCTTGACTGCCACGAGAGCTGGGGAGGTATTTACCCGGAGGGTTACCGTTACCTCCAGAGTTTTCGCCTCCATCCCTTTCCTACCTTTGTTTACGCGTGGAACGGGTGGCTGGTGGAAAAAACCATCTTTATGGTTTACGGCCATAACGTCACCGTAATCCGTTACCGGGCGTTTGGACCGGAAGAAGGGAAACTGCGTTTGCGGCTTATTCCCTTTGTTAGCTACCGTCATTTTCACCATACCCTGCGGAAAAACAACTGGCCCTTCCGCCGAGAGGCCGAGGAGGCGGCTGTTCACCTCCAGCCTTTTACGGAAGGGCCGTGGCTCCATCTGTACGGCTACCGGGCCAGGTGGCAGAGCTGGCCCGGCTGTTGGTTTGAAGGGATGTATTACCGGGAGGAGGCTGCGCGGGGACTGGAACCTTGGGAAGACCATTTTCTGCCCGGCTATTTTGAGGGAGAGCTGGCAGCAGGAGAAGAAATGGCAATCATCGCTGCTGCCGAAGAGTGGCGGGAACTCAATCCCTACCTGCTTCAGGTACGGGAGGAAAAACGACTGGCCGATCTGGTCGAAAAAACGGAAGTGGACGACCTTTTTGTTCACCGGCTGGTCTTAGCGGCGGACCAGTTCATTGTCCAGCGCCGTTCCACCGGCCGTCGCACTATAATCGCCGGCTACCCCTGGTTTTCCGACTGGGGGCGGGATGCGATGATCGCTCTCCCGGGTCTTACCTTGGTAACAAGAAGGTACGAAGAGGCCCGAGAAATTCTCACCACCTTTGCCGACTACTGCCGGGATGGGCTAATCCCCAACAGCTTTCCTGACGATGGCAGCGCTCCCTGGTACAACACGGTGGATGCATCGCTGTGGTATTTTTACGCCCTGCAGAAATACCTGAGTTACACGGGTGACCGAGAATTTTTGCGCTGCCTTTATCCGGTGCTGGAGGAGATAGTTGACAGTTACATCAACGGAACTCACTACCACATTAAAATGCAACCCGACGGGCTTATTGCTGCGGGCGCGGAGGGACTGCAGCTCACTTGGATGGACGCCAAAGTGGGAGAATGGGTGGTGACACCCCGACACGGAAAACCGGTGGAGATAGCCGCTCTCTGGTACAATGCTCTCATGTTCATGACCTACCTCAGCCGGATTTTCGCTACCGGTAGGGGGGATTACTACCGCCAGTTGGCCTTCCGCTGCCGGGAAAGTTTTCGGCGTCAGTTCTGGGAGGAAGAGCATGGTTTCCTCTGCGATGTGGTAGGAGACGAAGGGAAGGACAGATCTTTCCGGCCCAACCAACTGATAGCGGTGTTTCTTCCTTTTTCGCCCCTCGACCGGTTTGCTGCCCGTCAGGCGGTCTATCAGGTGGGCCGCAGGCTTTACGCTGTTTACGGCCTGCGCACCCTTGCTCGGGAAGACCCGCGCTATCGGGGGCAGTATACCGGCGACCGGATTTCCCGGGACGGGGCCTATCACCAGGGTACGGCCTGGATGTGGTTCCTCGGACTTTACGTAACCTGCTACCGCAAAGTTCACAACTACTCTCCTGCCAGCCGGGAAGTAGCGGAGCGACTTCTGCTGCCGGCCCGGGCCCACCTTTACGAGTACGGGTTAGGGTCCATGGCGGAAATTTTTGACGGCGACTTTCCCCACTGGCCCCGGGGGGCTTTTGCCCAGGCTTGGAGTGTGGCGGAAGTGCTGCGGGCTTATGTGGAAGACGTCCTCGACCGCCGCCCTTAGTGGAAACGAAGGGACCGCATCCGGTTGAGAACGGCGACCGTCTCGAGAAGGCGCGGTACTACTAAGTCGCCGTCCCGGCCAGCGTTCACTTCTTTTTCAAAGTTTTCGATCAATTGCTTGAGCATCCTAATTACTGCGGCAAACTCTATTTCCCGGTGAGATTTTAGCTTCACCGAGAGGCGGGCCAGGATTTTGGCTATGGCCCTGGTCTGACCGGCATCCACTATCTGTTCCAGGGACCTTATATCCAGGATTTCCCGGCCAAATTCCAGCTTGTCCCGGGCTTTGGCCCCGGCCTTTATTTTGCTCCCCTTCTGAGGATTGAGGGAAGCGGAAATGAGCTTGCGGTCGGAGAAGAGGGAAGGAGGTGGCGGCAGGGCTTCCTTCAGTCGCTTGCCGGGAAGTTCGGCCACAATTCGCCGGGCTTCCTCGCTTACGTCGTGGGCGCGGTAGTTATCCATAAGGATGACCGTGTCGGCCACTTCTAAGTAGTCGCCGCTACCACCGATGACGATAACGGAAGAAACACCGTAATTTTCGTAAAGTTCCCGCACCCGGTCGATGAAAGGGGTAATGGGCTCTTTTTGCCGGCTGATCAGGCGCTGCATCCGCTGGTCCCGGATCATAAAGTTGGTGGCCGAAGTATCTTCGTCGATGAGAAGGAGTCGGGAACCGGCCTCCAGGGCTTCCATGATGTTGGCCGCCTGGGAAGTGCTGCCACTGGCGTTTTCCGTGAAGAAGTGGTCGGTATCGGCCTGGAAAGGAAGATTGGTGATGAAAAAGCTGATGGAAGTACCGCTGATGCGGCGGCCGTCTTCCGCCCGAATTTTAAAGGCGGTGGGATCGGTGATGACTAATTCCCGCCCGTCGCCCGGGATGTGGTTGTATACCCCTTTTTCTAAGGCGCGGAGGAGGGTTGATTTCCCGTGGAAACCGCCCCCGGTGATTACCGTCACCCCTTTTTTAATTCCCATTCCCCGCACGCCTTTGCGATGAATCAAGTCTACTGTTACCTGGAGAGAAGGGGGGCTGACGAAGGGAACGGCCTGAGGGGCGGGCAGGGGTTTTTCTGAGATACCGCTTTCTCGCGGCAGGATGGCACCATCAGCGACAAAAGCCACCAGGCCCAAGGTGGGCAGCACGTGGTGGCGCAGGTATTCCTGGTCTTCGTAAAGGCGGACGAAATCCAGCAACTCTTCCCTTTCCCGATCCGACCAGGAAAAGGTGGCGTCAATAATGGCCGGTAATTCTTTAAAAAACATCTCGGCTGCTTCCCGGCCTAAAACCCGCCGGCCCGACGCCGGTAGGCCCATGTAGAAACGCATTTCTACCTGGTCGTCCTCCAGCACAACGGCCGAGCGTTCGAGAATCTCCTGGCCGCCGTGGCAAATGTAAATGGCGCCGCTGTTGCCGGTACCCCGGTGACCGCGGGCCAGTTTACGCATGAAGTGACCAACTCTGCGGGCGAGATAGTCCCGCAGGGCTATCTGGCGTTCTTTATTTTCCAGACAAAAAGAAGGAATGCCGCTGGTGGATAGGGGTTTCCGGACCCGTACCCGGGAGGGGGAAGCGAAAGGATCGCCCTGAGCGTGGTCTATGAAAAGAGTAAAACCGGGAAAAGAAAAAACACCTTCAATCCGCTTATAGGCCTTGTAACCGGCACCGTCAATGGAATAAAGAAGCTGGCGAAGATTTTCTGCTGTTGGCACAAAAAAACCCCCTTTAGTTTTTACCGGCCTTCCTGTTCTTCCGGCCGGTTTTTAATATTTCTCGCTTTTTTCTCTTTTAATCTGCTGGTAAGAAGGGCAAAGGCTTTATCTTCATCGTAATTGGGTTCCAGTGGGCAGAGTTCTGTTTCGGCAAAACAAGCAAAACAGTTGGCACAACTGCGTTTTGGCTGTTTTTCTCCTGCCCTCATTGCCACCAACTCCCGGCTTTTAGTATTAATACTACCATTACCCCGCTGCGCTGACAAGGGAGAGGAAAACCTATCGCCGGCGAATGGGAAGAAGGTTTGCGGGGGAATAATAAAGCAGCGGAGGCGGAGGGGGTGCCATGGAGAGCCTTTTGGCCGGAGTGGGAGCGGCGGTCCTGGCCTGGTTGTTCAATCCCCGTTTGCTGGAGCGAACGGGGCAGTGGGGGGTAATGTTTGCTGCCCCGCTTCTTGAGGAAGTACTGAAAACAGGATTGGCCCTGCTGCTGGGAGCTTCTTTCTGGGTCTCCCACCTGGTGTTCGGGGTGATAGAGGGAATATATGACCTCAAGGTCAGCCGCTTTGGGCTTGCGGCGGCAGCCTGTAGTGTTGCCGGACACCTTCTCTTTGGCCTGGCTGCAACGGTACTGGGGAAAAAGGTACCCGGTGTGATAGCTCCTGTTGCCGGGGGGACGGTTCTGCACTGGCTGTGGAACGTTTTTGTCCTTACCCGCCTGGGGGAAAGGGGGGATTGAATGTTTATTTACTTCCGCTGTCCTTACTGCGATGCCATCAACGGTTACGACAAGATTTTGGCCGAAGAAAGAGAAAAGCTGCTGCAAGGGGCAGATGGTGGTGAGGATGAGGTGGAACTTCTAGC
>JASUSC010000019.1 GCA_030446285.1 Eubacteriales bacterium
GCTCACTTCATGTATCCTTTTCTCTATCTCGTAAAAATCTCTGCTCCCCGTAATTATTTCCTCCATTTTGTGCGCTAAAAGAAGGATTGAGCCCACTATGTGGCGAATATCAAATAGCTGAATGTTTTTCATAAGAGACCTCACCCTCCTTCTAACTTCTGGTTTTGTTTAGATCTGGTGAGGTCTCTTTTTCTTTATCCCCTGCCTTATCTCCTGCTCTCACCTACTGAAATTTTACACGGCCAAGAGATTAGCTTCGCCTCAAGACTGCCGCCGGCAGGAGGATGACATAAAAAAGGCCGATGTACCCGAAAAAGGGATAGACGGTAACTACCAGTTTGGCAAAAGAAAAAGATAGCATAGGCAAGACGGCAACAACTGCCGCTATCCCTGCCACCCGCCAGGAAACGCAAAATTTCTGGGCTATCCGGCAGGCAAAACCATAAGCGTTGGCCAGAGCAGCGGTAAAGATAGCTACCATTACCACCAGAGCATATCCTTTTTGGACCAGAGGACCAGCAAGGCCAGCCAGCTTAACCATAGGTATTTGGCAGGATGCCGCCTGGGGATAGAAGTGGTATAAAAGAGAACCAATGCAGGCTGCCAGCAGTCCCAGCCCCACACCTCCTAACATCCCCCCCAGGACGTTAACTTTAACCTGCCGGTCGTAGAGGGTACCGAGAACAGCTGCCGTAAGAACCATGTTGTAGGAAACATAGAGGAAAGCACTTAACGCCCAGTGGCCGGCAACCAGCGGTACTCCTTTGGTTCCGCCGGCCGAGGAAAAGAAAGGATATTTCCCAAGGAGAAGAAAAAAAAGCAGGATTACGGAAATAATTTTAATTGGAACGAGCAAAGCGTTGGCCTGCAAAAAACCCTCTCTTCCCCTCAGCAGGACTAAAATAACTACAACAGCCAACAAGGCGCTACCCGCAGTGGCAGGCCAGTCAAATTGCTGCTTTAAAAGAGCACCACCGGCTGCAAGCATTATGCCTAGGCCAGCGAGAAGGGCTAGCGCCATGATTACATCCACGATTACTATCAGCCGCTGACCTAAAAAGGGAGTAAGCAAGTCCCGGTAACTGGCTATCTGATAACGACGTCCGCATTCGAGAATTGCAACCCCGAAAAAACAAAAGAGAAAGGTTGCCAAGGCTATGCCGGCTTTTCCCTGCGGACCGAAAAGAACAAAAAACTGCAAAATTTCCTGGCCGGAAGCAAAGGCAGCACCTACTACCGCTCCTATATATCCCGTAGCAATGCGCAGCACGGCTTTTATTTCCCTTTTTGTCATGGCTCCCTCCTGGAAGATAACCTGCCCCCTAAATTTTATTGCCGCCGCCTTCTGAACTTGCTTCTTCCGCCTTAAGGGAATAGGATTCTTGTTTTTGGCATATACTACCTTTAAAAGCAACCGGAGGGATGGCGTTGCCTTTATCTTCTTGGCTGAAAAAGCAAGAGCGGGAAGAAAAAATTCGGGTTCATATGGACGAACCCGACTGTGTTCAGCGCTTGGCCAACAACTTTGCTCTTCTTTTGAAAAAACTCTGTCAGGCCAAGAATCCGGTGATTCTGTGCATCGGCACTGACCGATCCACCGGAGATTCTCTGGGCCCTCTGGTGGGTTCAAAATTAGGTGAACGTTTTTTTCCAGCACCGGTATACGGTTCCCTGGCCGAACCCGTACATGCCGTAAACTTGCCCGATTACTTAAATTTGATCCAGCACAACCATCCGCATCCCTTTCTCATTGCTGTCGATGCATCTCTGGGAAATGTAGACAGTGTCGGCTACATCAATCTGGCTCCTGGGGCTATTAAACCCGGGGCTGGCGTTAACAAAAATTTACCTGAAGTCGGAGACATCCACTTCACCGGGATTGTGAACGTTGCAGGATTTCTTGAATTTCTGGTCCTGCAAAATACCCGCCTGCACACGGTGATGAAAATGGCAGATATTATCGCCGCAGCCATTGCCGAAGGTTTTCGGTTAGCAAAAAATCCCGCCTTCTGGCGGGATAAACATCTTTTTTAAAAAAACCTGCCGGCTTACAATTGCCGGGGTTATTTTTTTCCAGCGGGGGAGGGATATTTGTACTTCTGCATTACTTCAATTACCTCTTCGTCGGTTGTCTGGCTAAAGTTTTCGTAAAACTGGCCTACGGCATAAAATTCTTCCGGGGTATGGAGACAGACCACCCTGTCCACCTTCTTCTCTAAACGTGCCAAGGTATCTGGTGGCGCCACCGGTACAGCCAGCACCAGTTCTGCCGGCCGCTGACGTCGTATCGAGGCAATAGCCGCTTCCAAAGTAAAACCGGTGGCAATGCCGTCGTCGGTAAGGATGACCGTCCGCTCGGCCAGTTCAGGAGGCACACTGTTTCCCCGGTATAACGCAAGCCGGCGTTTTATTTCCCGTTGTACCCTCTCCTTTTCTGCCTCAATTTCTTCCCTGTCTATACCCAGGTGGTAAACCAGGTATTCGTTGAGAAGAAGAGTGCCGTCCTGGGTAACCGCTCCGATAGCCATTTCCGGATTAAAGGGAGCCCCAATCTTGCGGGGAACCACCAGGTCCAAGGGACATCCTAAATAAGAAGCAATCTGGTCGCCTACTATCACTCCTCCGCGCGGAACAGCCAGGACAACCACGTTTTCCCGACCCTTGTATTCGCGCAGGGCTTCTGCCAGCTGCCGCCCGGCATCTATGCGGTCGCGAAAAATCATCGCCTCTCACCCGTTTTTTCTTTATTTTTGCAAAAAGAAGTCGCTTCCATACGGCCAGCTCTTCGGTGTTCTGCCTACAGAAGGTATGTTATAATTTATTGAGCGGATTCTTTGGTTGTCATCGCCCGGCGTAGTGCTTCTTTTTCTTCTTCGCTGAGAGCGTGAGCTGATTTTCCCCCTCGGATTTCTTTGGCATAGACTCTGGTTTCGTCTCTGCCAAAGAGGGAGGTTATCACCACTCCGTCCCGGTTGCGGTCCAGGAGAGCGAGAGAAAAACTCTGTTCCCCGCCTACGTTGTCAAAGGCGTCGTAACGAATCAGCCCTTTGTACTGAACAGAACGGATTGACATCTCCTCCAGTTTGCGACAGAGGCTTTCCAGTTCTTTGACCCGTCCCAAGGCTGCGCTGACGTTGGCCATATGCTGGGAGAGAATAACTTCGAGATTTCTTCCTTCTGCTCCACGAAAGAGAGTATTATATTTTTTCAGCAGGCGGCGTACCCGCAGCCAGTTGACCAGGAGCGCTACTGCCAATACGAGGTAACCACCCGCAAATACACTTACCACAATTAGCTGATTGTTCCGCAGCCATTGTTCCCATATATCCATACCCTTGCCCCCTTATTCCTGGATTGCTTTCTGCGTTTAATATACAGCATTACGACAACATTTGACAATCCTTGCCGAGAAAATAGAAGGAGGAACAAACCTTGCTTAACATTGATTTCATCTCTGCTTCTTTAAACGAAAAAACCAGAGAAAAATTTGAGCTGCTCCAAAAACGTCTGCGCGAACTGGAGAAAGTACTGATTGCCTATTCCGGCGGCGTGGACAGCACCTTCCTGCTGGCGGTAGCCCGCCAACAGCTGGGAGAGAAGGCAGTGGCCGTCATTGCTACTTCCGAAACCTATCCCGAATCCGAACTGGAAATGGCTCTAACCACTGCCCGTCAGCTCGCGGTCGAGCCTCTTGTAATCACCACCTCCGAGTTAACTAACTCAGCTTTTACTGCCAATCCCCCGGAGCGTTGCTACTATTGCAAAAAAGAGCTCTTCGCCTCTCTGAAAAAAGTTGCCCGGGAACAGGGTATTAACTGGATTGTCGACGGCACCAACGCATCTGACGGGAACGACTTTCGCCCGGGCCGAAAAGCCGCCGCTGAAGAAGGAGTAATCAGCCCTTTAGCCGAATGCGGCCTGACCAAAGAGGAAATTCGTCACCTGGCCCGCCTAATAGGCCTGCCCAACTGGAACAAACCTGCCATGGCCTGTTTAGCTTCCCGCATTCCTTACGGGCAAAAAATCACTGCCGAAGCCTTGCAGCGGGTGGCCCGGGCCGAAGCTTTCTTGCGCGAGAAAGGCTTTCCTCAAAACCGGGTGCGCCACCATTTCCCCTTGGCCCGTATCGAAGTTCCCCTGGCAGAAATACCTCGCCTTACCACCGGCAGCCTGGCCGAGGAAATTGTCTCTTACTTCCGCCAGCTGGGCTTTACCTATGTCACCGTGGATCTTGCCGGCCTGCGCAGCGGCAGTATGAATGAGGTTCTACCTCGGGAAATTACCAAAAGGAGCTGAAAGAAGTTGGCCGATAGGGAAGTAATTGAGTTGCTGGAAAAAGTCAGAAAGGGAGAACTTTCTCCTGCCGACGCCGCTGCTCAACTCAAACACCTTACCTACTGTGATCTCGGCTTTGCCTGTCCCGACCATCACCGCAGTTTCCGCTGGGGTTTTCCCGAAGTTATTTTTTGTCAGGGCAAAGAGCCGGCGGAAACCGCGGCTATTTTCTCCCATTTGGTCCAGCGGCACGAACGCGTCCTGGCCACCCGCGCCGACGAGGAGACCGCCCGGGCCGTTCTTGCTGCCGTGCCGGAAGCCACTTACCACCGGCGAGCGCGCTGTCTTACTTATCTCCGCAACAGCGAGCCTCTTTATTCCCACTCTGTCCTGGTGGTAACAGCCGGCACTGCCGACCTACCCGTGGCTGAAGAGGCTGTGGTTTCTGCTCAAGCCATGGGATTGCCAGTTCGAACCCTTTACGACGTAGGCGTTGCCGGTCTGCACCGCCTGTTGGATCGGGTTTCTTTGCTGCAGGAAGCATCTGTTATCATCGTCGTAGCGGGGATGGAAGGTGCTCTGGCCAGTGTAGTGGCCGGCCTTACTTCCCGACCAATCGTTGCCGTTCCCACCAGTGTCGGTTACGGAGCCAACTTCCGCGGTCTCTCCGCCCTTTTGACTATGCTCAACAGTTGTGCCACCGGCATCGGCGTGGTAAACATCGATAACGGTTTTGGTGCCGCCGCTCTGGCTCACGCCATCATCAGCACCATGGAGGAGAAAAAATGAAAGTTCTTTACATCGACTGTCCGGCGGGCGTAAGCGGCGACATGCTGCTGGGAGCCCTAATTGACCTGGGAGGAGATATCGAAAAAATAAACGCCCTCCTTCAGCCCACTGTTCCCGTTCGTCTGGAGGCAGAAACGGTCAACAAAGGCGGAATTAGGGCCACCCAGGTCAGAGTAATAACCGAGGAACGGCGTTCGCCCCACCGCCATTTGCATGACGTCCTCCGCCTGATCGAACAAACTCCTTTTTCCCAGCGGGTTAAAGAAAACGCTGCCCGCGTTTTTCAACTTCTGGCGGCAGCCGAGGGAAAAATCCACGGTCTTCCTCCGGAAAAGGTCCACTTTCACGAGGTGGGGGCTCTGGACGCTCTGGCCGATATCCTGGCCACTCTCTACTTCATCGACGAGCTGGGCGTTACTGACATCTTTTGTTCACCTCTACCGCTGGGACCAGGCAGAGTCAAATGCGCCCACGGTCTCCTGCCCTTGCCAGCGCCAGCAGTTCTCGAAATCCTTCATGACGTACCCGTTTATGGTCTGGCGGAGGAAGGAGAAACCGTTACCCCCACCGGTGCCGCTCTTCTTAAAGTCATCGTAAAAACTTTCGGTCCCATGCCGTCTATGTTATTGCAGAAAACTGGCTATGGCGCCGGACAGAGAGATCCTTCTTATCCAAATGTGCTGCGTCTGATTCTTGGCGAAAAAGAGCCTTTAGCTTCAGCCGAGTACGTCCAGGACGAGGTAATTGTCTTAGAATGCCACCTCGACGATATGAACCCACAACTTTTTCCGCCGTTGCTGGAGAAGCTGATGAATGCTGGAGCGCTGGATGTAATGCTGCTGCCTGGAATGATGAAAAAAGGACGGCCGGGTTACGCCCTGCGTGTTTTGGCCCGTCCTGGCGATGAATCGCGCCTCCTAGCAAATATTTTTGCCGAAACCACAACGCTGGGTGTTCGTTACCGCCGAGAGGAGAGATTCTGTCTTCCCCGCAAAAGCGAGATAGTGAATACGTCTCTGGGGCCAGTGCGGGTTAAATTTTCTCAGCGCCAGGGCAAAACCGTCCCTTCCCCTGAATTTGAGGATTGTCTGGCCATTTCCCGCCAAAAAAATCTCCCTCTCATTGAAGTAATGAGAACGATAGCTTCGGAGCTAGAAATAAAATAAGCGGGTTTCAGACCCGCTTTTTTATCTGGCTATTTCCTGGCATATCTGAGTGATGGCGTTAAGGAGAGCTTCGATATCAGATTCAGTGTTCATGGAGGAAAGACTTGCCCGCACCGTACCTGCCGGAAAAGTCCCCAAGGTTTTGTGAGCTAAGGGAGCACAGTGCAGTCCCGGCCGGACAGCAATGTTGTAAACTTTATCCAGGACAAAGGCAACTTCAGACGGATCCAGCCCTTCCACAAGGAAAGAAACTACAGGCACCCGCTCCCTCTCTCGCGCCGGCCCAATCACTTTTACTTTTGGAATTTCGGCCAAGCCGTTGAGAAGTGTATCTAACAACTTTTCCGTTTGCGCCCTGAGGCGGGCCACCCCTTTTCCCAGCAGGTATTTAATCCCTGCGCCCAATCCTGCTATCCCGGGAGTGTTGGGAGTCCCGCTTTCCAGCAGATCCGGAAGAATCGGCGGCTGCTCCAAATCTTCTGAACTGCTGCCGGTTCCCCCCACCCGCAGGGGGCGAAGGTTTACTCCCGGCCCCACGTACAACCCTCCCGTCCCCTGCGGCCCGTACAGCCCTTTATGGCCAGGAAAAGCCATGAGATCGACTTTTAAATCATCAACTTTTATATCCAGATAGCCGGCTGATTGGGCTGCATCAAGAAAAAAAATTACCCCTGCTTCCCGGGCAATTTGCCCTACCTCTATCGCTGGTTGAACGGTGCCGCAAACGTTCGAAGCATGGTTGAGGAAAATCATCTTTGTGTTGGGGCGCAACGATTTTTTTATGTCATCCGGGTCAACCAGGCCGCTGCTGTCCGCCTGAACCCAGGTTACTTCAACACCTTCTTTTGCTAGGTAGTAGAGGGGACGGGCAGCGGCATTGTGTTCCATACTGGTTGTAACGACGTGATCACCCGGACTGAGGACGCCTCTTAGCCCTATGTTGATGGCGTCTGTAGCGTTAAGAGTAAAGATTACGCGGAGAGGGTCAGGGATGCCAAAGAGGGTGGCAATTCTTTCCCGGGTCTCAAGAAGAACATGACCGGCCTCCAGCGAAAGACGATGACCGCCTCTCCCGGGATTGGCCCCTTTATTTTCGAGGCAATCCTTCACTGCCTCTATTACCTCTGCCGGTTTGGGCCATGTGGTTGCTGCATTATCCAAATAGACTACCATTTTTCCTCCCGCCTTGTACGTTATTAGTCTGCTTTCTCTCGGTGTTTCACGTGAAACATTTTCTCCCCAAATAGTTTGCAAATGTTTCACGTGAAACATCACTGGAACGCTTCAAAGTTGTTCTTCAGGCAAAAGGATTTCAAAAATCCGCCGCAAATCTTCCTCACTGTAAAAATGAATTTCCAGTTTACCACCGCGGCTACCCCTCTTGATGGACACCCGGGTAGAAAAGAGATCTTCCAATCGTTCTACGGCATCGACAAGAAGAGGATCTTGGCCAAGATCTCCTTTCCTTTTATTTTTGCCGCTGCCTTTCTTTTCTGCAAGAACTTTCTTTACCCGATCCTCGAGCTGCCGCACCGACCATCCCTTTTCTATTACAGCAAAAGCCATCTGCCGCCGCACTTTACCTGCAGGCAAGGAAAGAAGAGTTCTCGCATGACCGGCAGTAATTTTCCCCTCCTCTACCCAAGCCAAAATTTCCGGCTCCAAGTTAAGGAGGCGAAGGGTGTTGGCTACTGCCGCCCGACTTTTCCCCACACGTCGCGCTACCTCTTCCTGGGAAAGATTAAACTCGTCTATGAGGCGCCGGTAGGCTATGGCTTCTTCCACGGGATTTAGATCCTCTCGCTGCAGATTTTCAATCAAAGAAATCTCCGCAGCTTCTCTGTCAGATAAAGATTTGATAATAGCAGGGATTTTCGTCTTTCCGGCCATTTGCGCGGCTCGCCACCGACGCTCCCCGACAACAATTTCGTATTTACCATCCCGCCGGGGACGAAGCAACACTGGGTGAACTACACCGTGTTCACGAATCGAAGCAGCTAATTCTGCCAAAGCCTCCTGATCATAATGCTGCCGCGGCTGAGCCGGGTTGGGGACAATGCTGGTCACGGCAACTTCCTGAACGCCGCGTTCTCCTTCTCCCGCCACCGCGGGCATTTCTGGAATAAGAGCGTGCAGACCTTTGCCCAGCCGTTTTTTACTCATCTTCTCCCATCACTTCCTTTGCCAGTTCCTGATACGCTTCAGCTCCCCGGGAACGAGGGTCGTAAAGAACCACAGGCTTGCCGTGACTGGGAGCCTCACTTAGCCGCACATTGCGGGGAATAATGGTCGCATAAACCTTGCCGCGAAAAAAGTTCTTCACCTCATCAACAACCTGAATTCCCAAATTGGTTCGCGCATCAAACATGGTAAGAAGAACTCCCTCAATCTCCAGGGAAGGGTTTAGGTTTTTTCGCACCAATTCCAGGGTATTCAGCAATTGGCCAAGACCTTCGAGGGCATAGTATTCGCATTGAATGGGAATGAGAACAGAATCCGCGGCAGTAAGAGCATTAACTGTTAAAAGCCCTAAAGAAGGGGGGCAGTCAATAAAAATGTACTCATACTTATTTCGCAGGGGCGCCAGTGCCTGGGCCAAACGCCGTTCGCGCGCCTCAAGGGAAACGAGTTCAATTTCTGCTCCAGCGAGTTGGAGAGTCGCTGGCAAAAGGTCTAACCCTGCCACTTCTGTGGGGATGATAATTTCTTCGGCAGGTACACCCTCCAGCAAAACGTCGTAAACACAGGACTCTAAGGAATTTTTATCAACTCCCAGACCGCTGGTAGCATTACCCTGGGGATCAATATCGACCAGCAACACCCTTTTCCCCCGCAAAGCAAGGCAGGCAGAAAGATTTACCGCCGTGGTAGTTTTGGCTACTCCTCCCTTTTGATTGGCGATAGCAATTATTCGCGCCAACTTCGGTCACCACCTCACGAATATATAGTTCCTATTTTCCACAAGACCGGTGTGGTTCCTGCTAATTCTGCAAAATTTTCCCCGGACAAAAAAATTCCAGCCGACCGGGATTACAAAGGTTTTTTTGCCGGTTTCCCCGGCCGGCGGGGATAAAGGGGAGGGGTCTCTTTCAGCTTTTTTATCAATACCAAACTGCGGCTCTCGTTCACATGAGGAAGCCGGTAAAACAAAACCTCCGGGTCACCGCCCCCGAGGAGATGAATTCCACGGGCTGAGCGCAATTCCTCCTCAACCCGCGGCCCTTTATAGGCTATGGCCACGCCGCCCACACGAACCAAAGGCAAGAGGTATTCAACCAGGACTGGCAGGGAGGCCACAGCCCTGGAGACAGCGAAATCAAATTGCTCCCGGTACGAAGGGTTCTGACCGGCCTCCTCAACCCGCTGGGCAACTACTTCGATTTCCATTAACTTTAATTCCCGAACAGTTTCCTGCAAGAAACGAGCCTTTTTCTGCTGCGATTCAATAAGAGTAAAGCGAAGGTCAGGACGGACTATTTTTAAAACCAAACCCGGAAATCCGGCTCCCGTCCCGACATCCACCAGCCGGCTATGGGGAGGAAAAGTGACAAAATTAAGCACCATGAGACTGTCAAGAAAATTTTTTATCGCCATTTCCACCGGGGTAGCGAGAGAGGTGAGATTAAAAAAGCGGTTGGTATGAACGACCTTTTCTCCAAAGCGAATTAAGGCCTCTATTTTTTCCTCCCCGATGGGTAAGGGAAAGCAGGACAAAACTTTCCTCAGTACCTCGGCTAGGGAAGCATTTGCAAAAGAGAAAGAAGAGAAGTTTTCCGTCGTCACCGAGCGCCCTCCTCACCTTTTTCCCGGCGGCGCTGTTCCAGAGCAACCAGCAGGAGGGAGATGTCAGCCGGGGATACACCCGAGATGCGAGAAGCTTGGCCTACTGAAGTTGGGCGAATTTGCTTCAGCTTCTGTCTCCCCTCCGTAGATAAACCTTTTATCGCATCATAATCAAAATCGGGAGGTATTTGCCGCTGCTCGAGCTTTTGGAACCGCTCCACCTGGGCGAGCTGTTTTTTGATGTAACCGTCATACTTGACTTGAATCTCGATTTGCTCAACTACTTCCTCCGGAAGAGAGAAACGCTCCAAACCTGGCATGATGGTAAAGAGATCATCATATCTTATCTCCGGCCGCCGCAATAAATCGAGAAGAGGCATGCTCTGGCGCAATTCAGCTGTGCCAAGACGCCGCAAAGCTTCCTGGACTTCTTCCCGAGGTGTTACCGTTACCGATGCCAGTCGTTCCATTTCCTCTTCGATCATCTTTTTCTTGGCCAACATCTTGCGGTAACGTTCCTCCGTAACCAGACCGATTTGGTAACCCTTTTCAGTAAGGCGCAAATCGGCATTATCCTGACGCAAAAGCAACCGGTACTCAGCCCGGGAAGTAAGCATGCGGTAAGGCTCGTTGGTCCCTTTAGTAACCAGATCGTCGATAAGAACACCGATGTAGGCTTCGGCCCGAGTGAGTACAAAGGGTTCTTTTTCTTTAACGTAAAGAGCAGCGTTGATGCCAGCGATAATCCCCTGGGCAGCTGCCTCTTCGTATCCGGAAGTACCGTTAATTTGCCCGGCGGTAAAAAGACCGCGAATAGTTTTAGTCTCTAAAGTGGGTTTAAGTTGAGTAGGAACGATATAGTCGTACTCAATGGCATAAGCCGGGCGCATTATTTTTACCCGCTCCAGGCCAGGAATAGTCCGCAGCATGGCTATTTGCACATCTTCCGGAAGACTGGTGGACATACCCTGGACATACATTTCTTCCGTATCCAATCCTTCCGGCTCGATAAAAACCTGGTGGCGCTCTTTATCGGCAAAACGGACCACCTTATCCTCGATGGAAGGACAGTAGCGAGGGCCGATACCTTCGATAATCCCTGTGTAGAGGGGGCTACGGTGGAGATTTTCCCGGATGATGCGATGGGTCTCTTCCGTGGTGTAAGTCAGCCAGCAAGGAACCTGGGGTTTAGGGACGGGGTCGGTCATGAAAGAAAAGGCCAGCGGCCGCTCATCTCCGGGCTGAATGATCATTTTGGAAAAATCCACTGACCTGCGGTCAATGCGGGCGGGAGTTCCAGTTTTGAAGCGGCCTAATTCAAAACCAAGTTCCCGCAAAGAGTGGGACAAGTTTATAGAAGCATACTGGCCATTAGGACCACCCTGATAGGTAACATCACCGATGATGATTCGACCCCGCAGGTAGGTACCGGTGGTGACCACCACAGCCCTAGCCTCAAAAATTGCCCCGGTATGGGTAACAACTCCTTTTATTCTCTCCCCCTCGACAAGCAGTCTCTCGACCATTGCCTGTTTAATGTCCAGGCCGGGCTGGGTCTCCAGGGTATGTTTCATATACATTTGGTAACGCTTCTTATCGGCTTGAGCCCGCAAAGCACGTACCGCCGGACCCTTGCCGGTGTTGAGCATGCGCATCTGAATGGCAGCTTTATCGGTGTTGATAGCCATTTCGCCACCCAGAGCATCAATTTCCCGCACAAGGTGGCCTTTGGCAGGACCTCCCACCGCCGGATTGCAAGGCATGAGGGCAATATTATCCAGGCTTATAGTTAACACCAGCGTCCGGCAACCCATGCGGGCTGCCGCCAGAGCAGCTTCACAGCCCGCATGACCGGCTCCAATTACAATTACGTCATACTCACCAGCACGGTAAGTATTCATGGCCATCACCTATTTCCCGATGCAGAATTGACTGAAAATCTGGTCGACAATACTTTCATCAATGGTTTCCCCGGTAATTTCTCCTAACGACTCCCAGGCGGCACGGAGGTCAATAGCCAGTAAATCCAAATCTTCCCCATTCTCAAGTCCGGCCAAAACTTCTTGTAAATGCCGCCGTGCCTTTTCCAAGGCCTGCTGATGGCGCAGGTTGGAGACAACAACATCGCTTACGGGATCGATATTTTCGTCCACCACCATCCGCAAAATAGTATCTTCCAGCTCTTCCAGCCCCCTATTTTCCAAAACAGAAATCCGGACTACCGGACAGCCTGGAGGAAGACGGCGGAGAAATTCGGGGTCAGGTTCCTTTATGTCAATTTTGTTGATAACCACAATGCATTTTCGGCCGGAAAGAAAACTTATAATTTCCTCGTCCTCTTCTGTTATCCCCTGACCGACATCGACTACAAAAAGAATGAGATCCGCCCGCTGCAAATATTCTTTTGCCTTCTCTATCCCTATTTGTTCGACTAAATCCTTGGCTTCCCTGATGCCGGCGGTATCGATAATTTTGAGAGGAACTCCTTTAACGTTAAGATACTCCTCGATTACGTCTCTGGTGGTACCGGGCAATTCGGTGACAATCGCCCTCTGTTCCCGCAAGAGAGCGTTAAGGAGGGAGGACTTTCCCACATTGGGCTTGCCGACAATTACCGTTTCTACCCCTTCCCGGTAAATCCTGCCTGTTCGAGCAGTCGCGAGGAGGTCTTCTATTTCTCTAAGAACTAAACGGCATTCTTCACCGATGCGCTCCGGGGCTAGTTCCGGGATGTCATATTCGGGAAAATCAATGCTGGCCTCAATGTGAGCGAGGAGAGAAAGAAGCCTGTCCATGCAGCCCCGCAGACGGCCGGACAGCTTCCCCTCTAACTGTCTTACAGCCACGCTCAACCCCTTGTCAGTACGGGCATCAATTATATCCATCACTGATTCTGCCTGGGCCAGGTCCAGCCGCCCGTTGAGGAAGGCTCTTTTGGTGAACTCTCCCGGCTCTGCCAGTCGCGCTCCCGCCTTCAGTACCAGTTCTAAAACCCGGCGGGTAGCGTAAAAGCCGCCGTGACAGTTAATTTCAACGACATCCTCCGCCGTATAACTGCGGGGGGCAGGCATGTAAGAGAGAAGGACCTCATCAACCCGTTTTTCCCCTTCCGGGTCCACGATGAAACCGTAATGAAGATAGCGGGGACGAAAGGAAGAAAGAGCCTGTCCTCGCGGCGACCGAAAAAGAAGGGCGGCAATTTTAACCGCGTCTTTACCGCTTATCCGGATTATTCCGATACCCGCCCGGCCGGGTGGGGTAGAGATAGCAGCTATGGTATCACCCAGCATATTTTCACCTTCTCCTGCCATTGACAGAGAAGACCCAGCATAACACTGGGTCTTGGCACTTACTTTTTAGGGCTGATAACTATTTTTCGGTATGGTTCTTCGCCTTCGCTGTACGTGGTAACTCCCTCAAAACCTTGCAGAGAAGTATGAATAATCCGACGCTCCTGAGGAGTCATGGGCTCGAGTACTATTTTCTTCCCGTATTTACGCACCTTTTCCGCCGATTTTATCGCCAGACGGCGGAGGGCTTTAGCCCTACGCTCCCGGTAACCTTCCGTATCTAGGATGATACCTACCTTATTTTCGCGGTTTTTATTCACCACCAGGTTGACTATGTATTGAAGGGCGTTGAGAGTTTCCCCCCGCTTGCCAATGAGAGCTCCCGGCTGGCGAGTGTAAAGGGTCACGTGGAGATAACCGTCGCGGTAGACCATTTCCATAGTTCCTTCTATACCCATAGCAGCGAGAACCTGGGTAAGAAAAGCACGGGTAGCTTCTCTAAATCCCGGATCCAGCGGAGGTTCTCCTTTTTCCTCCCTGTCTAAAGCTGCTTCTTTTCCTTCTTCGGCCGTCTCCTCAGCCGAGCCAACTCCTTCTTTTATCTTTTCCCGCACCCGCACCCTGGCCTGACGGGCTCCTAAAATACCAAAAAATCCCTTACTTCCTTCTTCAAGAACTTCCACTTCCACTTCATCCAGCGTTAATCCCAGTTCAGCCAGCGCTGCTTTTACCGCTTCCTCAACGGTTTTTCCGCTTTTTTCGATCTCCCGCGGGCTCATCCTGCCAGACCTCCTTCCCTTCGGCCTCTCGCTCGAACTGCCTGTTGATGATAAACTGCTGCAGCCCGGTAAGAAGATTGAAAACTACCCAGTAAAGAACCAGTCCGGAAGGCATACTGAGGGCTATGTAAGCAATGAATACGGGCATGAAAATCATCATCGAACTGGTCATGGGGTTATTGGCAGCTTCTCCCTGGGGAGTGCTGATTTTACTGGATAAATACGAGGAAAGCCCCGCCAAAAGAGGGAGGATATAAATGGGGTCAGGAGTGCTCAGGGAGAAAGCCGCAGCCGGCAGATCTTTGTACTTCCCCAACATGTTGTAGAGAAGGGGAATCTTCAGAGGAGCCACCTTTCCAATCCAAAGAAACTTAGCATGAGCTACATCAATAAATTTAAAATTGCGCAAAGTGGAAAAAAGGGCCCACAAAATGGGTAACTGCAGCAAAAGTGGCAGGCAGCCCATAGCCGGATTGACTTTGTACTCCCGGTACAACTCCATTATTTTTTGATTGGCTTTCTGGGGATCCTTCTCTTTTTGTTGAATTTCTTTGATTTTCGGCTGAAGCTCTTGGATGAGCTTCATTGCCTTCATTTGCTTATGATTCAGAGGATAGAAAGCTACTTTAACAATGGTAGTAAAAAGGATAATGGCTAAGCCGTAACTCGGAAAACCCAGGTTTTTGGTAAGAAGATAAAGGTTGTTAAGGAGTTCCGCCAGTAAATTTTCAATCGGAGCTAAAATACTCAAAACTTCCTCCCCCTATTTCGTTACAGGATCGTAACCTCCCGGGTGAAAGGGATGGCACTTGAGAATCCTTTTCCCCGTAAGCCAAAGACCGCGGACCAAACCATACTCTTCCAATGCCTGAACAGCGTACTCGGAGCAGGTGGGGTAAAAACGACAGTTTTTTCCTAACCACGGCGAAAGAAGTCGCTGATACGCCCTTATAGTATATATTAACAACCGTCTCACTATTTCCTGCTCCCTTCTTCTGCAAGAAGACCGTTTTTCTGCAGCAGCTTGCGCAAAGAAGCAGCCAGAGTATGGTAATCCGCCTCTGCTGCCGCCGGCCGGGCCACAATCACCAACCAGTAACCCGGCAGCAAACTTGGGCCCAGACGGCGGCAAATCTCCCTTAATCTTCTTCTTACTCGGTTGCGCCGCACCGCTTTCCCTAACTTTCTTCCCACCGATAAACCGAAGCGAACACCGTCCTCGTCTTTTCGGCGCAGTACGTATAGAACAAGGTAGCGGTCAGCCTTTGACTTTCCCTGCTGATAAACCTGAAGAAACTCTCTATTCTTTTTTAAAAATAACTGCTTGCCCATGGTTTGCTCCCGGTGCTAATTCCTGGTTATTTTATAACCATCTTTACCGGCCTTTATGCCCTCCGCTATAAACAAGGAAAGGCCACATTGCAGGCGGCCTTAGGCAGTGAGTCTTTTTCTACCTTTGAGTCTTCTCCGCTTGAGAACGTTGCGCCCGGCTTTCGTCCGCATTCTCTTCAAGAATCCGTGAACTCTCTTGCGCCTGCGGTTTTTAGGCTGATACGTTCTTTTCACTTTTCTCCCTCCTAATTCACTTATTCTCGCTACTTGCACATGCAACAAAATTATACTTGATGTTTTTATTAGCGTCAATAAAAACGATGAAATTACTCTCTCCCCTGCGCTTCCCCTTCTGTTGATAAGCCGATGAAAATCTGTTATTATATTAATGCTTTTCCTGTGATTTTCCTGCTGGTCGGGGAAAAAGAAATTCACAAAATTAACAGCAAGTTCCGCGTTCCAATCGTCTTTTTTCATCAAGAAAAGACACGACTTGCAGGCAAGAATGTCGGAACTTTGGTTGTGGATAACTTGTTGATTTTTCCGTTCCCGATTCACTTAACTCTCGAGCTTCCAAAAAAATCATGGCCTCCAATCCCAGTAGTACCAAGGCTTTACGGAATCGTAGAGTTGAGAGAAGCTTGGAAGAAGTGTGAAGAGGGGTTGTGGATAACTTGTGAGTTAAAGAAATTTTTTGCAGTGCTTTTTCTTATTCCTAATTTTGTCGAAAACCGAGGGGGTTGCTATGGATTTTCTCGCCGTCTGGGAAAAAGCCTTGGATATTATCGCCCAGGAGATAAATCCTACTTCTTTCGAAACCTGGGTCAAAGCAGCCCGCCCCCTGGGAATGATCAACGGCAACGCTTATTTCGAGGTGCCGAACACTTTTGCCCGGGACTGGCTGGAAAACAGGTACGCGGAATTGATTAAAAGTACTCTGGAGAGTATTTTAAACGAGGATGTCCAGGTTCATTTCTTACTACCGGAAGAAACAAGCAATCTGGCACATCTTTTTGAGAAAAAAATTACAAGCTCCAGGAACTTCAACGACGAATACAACTTCAATCCCTTGAATCCCAAGTATACCTTTGACACCTTCGTGGTAGGCAACAGCAATCGTTTTGCCCATGCCGCTGCCCTGGCAGTAGCCGAGTCCCCGGCAAAGGCTTACAACCCCCTCTTTGTCTATGGCGGCGTGGGACTGGGCAAAACCCACTTGATGCAGGCCATCGGGCATTTCGTTTTGGAAAGAAATCCTTCTATGAAGGTGGCCTATGTCTCATCCGAAACTTTCACCAATGAACTTATTAACTCCATTCGCGATGACAAAACGGTGGAATTTAGAAATAAATACAGAAACATAGACGTTCTTCTTATCGATGACATTCAATTTTTGGCCGGTAAAGAACGAACCCAGGAGGAATTTTTTCACACATTTAATGCTCTCCACGAAGCCAACAAGCAAATCGTTATTTCCAGCGACCGGCCGCCCAAAGAAATACCCACTTTGGAGGACCGGCTCCGCTCTCGGTTCGAATGGGGCCTCATAACCGACATTCAGCCGCCAGACTTTGAAACCCGGGTGGCCATCCTCAAGAAAAAAGCATCTCTGGAAAATCTGGAAGTACCCAACGACGTCCTGGAATACATTGCCGACAACATCCAGTCCAACATTCGCGAACTGGAAGGTGCCCTGACCAGGGTAATGGCTTTTGCTAACCTAACCCGGAGCCCCATCGACATGAACACGGCAGTGGAAGCCCTCAAGGACATTCTGCCGGCACGCAAGCCGCGGCAGGTTACTATCGAATTAATTCAAAAAGTAGTGGCAGAATATTACCACCTGCGGGTAGAAGACCTGAAAGCCAAGAAAAGGACCCGCTCAGTAGCTTATCCGCGGCAAATTGCCATGTACCTCTGCCGCGAGCTCACCGATCACTCCCTGCCACAAATCGGGGAGGAGTTTGGAGGTCGCGATCACACTACAGTTATCCATGCCCATGAGAAGATTGCCGCCGACATAAAGGAGGACAGCTCCCTAAAATACATTATCGACGAGCTAAAGAGAAAAATATTGAACAGTTAACCAAAGACTGTTCACATAAAAAAGTTAAGTAAAATCAGCGCTGCGAGGTTGTTTCCACAGTATCCACAACCTATACTGTTACCCCTGCTCCCTTTCTTCATCAGATTTTTGTTGTAATTAACTGAGGCTGTAGTTGTAGATAAAGGAACTGCTTACCCAAAAACTGGAAAACAAGGAGGATGGTCAGGGTGGAGTTCACCTGTGAAAAAAGCAATCTCCTGTCTGCTCTTACTGCTGTGGCCAGGATTTGCAGCAGTAAGGCCACCCTGCCGGTGCTGGCAGGTATTCACCTTTCTGTGCGGGGGGGTCAGTTAACCCTTACTGCGACTGACCTGGAGATAGGAGTAGAGTCATACTTGCCGGTAAAAGAAGGAAAAGACGGCGAAGTTGTCCTCCCGGGGAAAAGTTTGACCGACTTAATTCGGAAGTTGCCGGAGGGAGAAGTTACTTTTACCGAAGAGGATAAAACTGTGATCAAAGTGACCAGCAACGGCTCGGAATACATTCTCCACGGCATGCCACCGGAAGAATTCCCTCCCTTGCCGAAAATAGATGAGCAGAACAAATATAACCTGCCGCAAAAAGACATGAAGTTGCTTATCAAGCAATCCATCTTCGCCGCAGCCAACGACGACAGCAGACCGATTTTCACTGGCTGTTTGGTAGAAGTAGAAGATGGCAGTATCCGCCTTGTGGCCAGTGATACTCACCGGCTGGCTTTACGGGAGGCCCGTCTGGAGGCAGAAGGCTCGCCTCTCCGGGTGGTGGTGCCAGCAAAGGCTGTTAACGAAGTGGCCAGACTGTGCAGTAATGAAGACGACAGGATTGAGTTTGCCTGCGAGGCCAACCAAATAATGTTCAAGGTGGACGGCTTCACTTTTATCTCCCGCTTGATCGATGGTAATTTCCCGGACTACCGCCGGGTAATTCCCGACTCTTATCAAACGAAAGTAATTATCGACCGGAAGACTATGCTGGAGGCCATCGAGCGGATCTCTTTGTTTGCACCCAGCAGCAACAATGCGGTCCGGCTGAACTTTAACGGGGAAGGCCTTACCGCTACCGCTGCTGGAGAAGGGGGCCGGGCCAAAGAATTGGTTGCCTGTGAGGTGGAAGGCCCGGAAACTTCTATCACCTTCAATTACCGCTATCTCATTGAAGGCCTGCGGGCGATAGAAGGGGAGAAAGTAGAAATCCAAATGAGCGGTTCCCTGAATCCGGCTGTGTTCCGTGATACTGAGGATCCTGCGTTCCTCTATCTCCTCTTGCCGATAAGGACAGCATAGGAGAGTTGGGAGCGTTGCTGCTGAAAAAAATTGAGTTGGTGAACTTTCGCAATTACGAACAATTGAGTCTTTCTTTTGCGCCTGGGTTCAACTTCATTACCGGGGATAATGCCCAGGGTAAATCCAACCTGCTGGAGAGCATTGTTTATCTGAGCACGGGCAAATCGTACCGCGGTGCTCACGATGTCCATTTGTTGCGCTGGCAGGGTGATTTTTTTTTGATTCGGGGAAAAATAGAGAGTAACGGCAGGGATTTCCTGTTAGAAGTATCCTACTCTCCGGAAAAAGGGAAAGTTTTAAAGATAAACGGGGTGGAAAAGAAGAAGGGGAGAGAGGTGTGGGGACTCCTCAAAACAGTGTGGTTTTCTCCTGAGGACCTAAACTTAGTGAAGGGCAGCCCGGAGGGACGCCGTGAGTTTTTAAATCAGTTGTTGACTCAGGTGAGCCCCCTTTACGCTAAGTCGTTGCAGGAATACAACAAACTAGTGGGGCAGAAAAACAATCTCTTAAAGAGAAAGGAAGATGGCTTTGCTGGAGAAAAAACGAGCTTACTGGAAGTTTACAATCTCCAGTTGGTTCAGATTGGGAGCCTGATTCTGAAAAGCAGGCTCGACTGTCTGGAAAAACTCATTCCCCTGGCCAGAAGGTTTTACCGGGAACTTTCGGGAGGGGAAATTTTATCTGCTCGTTATCATTCAACAGTTGAATTTGCCACTTCTTCCCTGGAAGAAATTAAAAGAGGATTTTCCAAAGGCCTCGTTGAAAAGAAACATGAGGAGGAAAAAAAGGGTTATGCTCTCGTTGGTCCCCACCGGGATGAATTAGAAATTTTTGTCAACGGAAAAAGTTTACGGCTCTTCGGCTCCCAGGGCCAGCAAAGAACATGTGTCCTGGCTTTAAAACTGGCTGCGATGGAGTACTTTCAACTTACGGGAGGAGAATTCCCAGTTCTTGTTCTTGACGAGGTGACGTCGGAACTAGACGAGAGCCGCCGGGAATATTTACTCCGAACTATCAGAGGGAAAAGCCAGGTCTTTGTTGCGGGAGTAGATCTCTCTTTTTTGGAATCCTTTCCATGGGAAAAAGGAGAAGTGTCCTTCTTTACCGTGGAAGATGGAAAAGTAAAGGAGGCCAGGTAGAGGTGTTCTTGCATATCGGCAGTGACGTGATGGTAGCGGGAAAGGAGATAATTGCCATCCTCAATATGGAAACGATAAGAAAGGGAGAGGCGACCTGGGAGTTTCTCAGTATTGCCGAAGGAGAACGGAGAGTTGAGGCCGTAGTACCGAAAAACAAAGCCAAGTCGGTAGTGATTACCGACAGAAAGGTGTATTTCTCGCCTATTTCTTCAAATACCCTGCGCAACCGCAGCATTGCTTTTTGGATGGAGGAAGCTTAATTGTTCTAGGTATAATACCACGAGCGGAGGTCAGGTGATGAGAAAAAAAGTCAACGAAGAAACCGTAAATTACAGTGCGGAGCAGATACAGGTTTTAGAAGGGCTGGAGGCTGTGCGGCGCCGTCCGGGGATGTACATAGGCAACACCGGGCCGGGCGGATTGCACCACCTGGTTTTTGAGGTGGTGGACAACAGTATCGACGAAGCCCTGGCCGGCTTCTGTAACTACATCGAGGTGATTATTCACCCCGACAACAGCGTAACTGTGATCGACAACGGCCGCGGTATTCCGGTGGACATTCACCCCAAAATGGGCCGGCCGGCGGTAGAGGTGGTTCTTACTGTCCTTCACGCGGGAGGAAAGTTCGGCGGTGAGGGCTACAAGGTCTCCGGAGGACTGCACGGCGTTGGTGTTTCGGTGGTGAACGCCCTCTCTGAGTGGCTGGAGGTAGAAGTTAAAAGGGAGGGTAAAATCTTCTGGCAGCGGTATGAGCGGGGTGTCCCGGTAACAGATCTTGAAGTTAAGGGAGAGGCCGATTCCACGGGGACCAAAGTAACTTTTAAACCTGACGGCGAAATTTTTGAGGTGCTGGAGTTTGATTTCAATATCCTTGCCCAGCGTTTGCGGGATCTTTCTTTCTTAAATAAAGGAGTAAAAATAATCCTTCGCGATGAACGCACCGGCGAAGAAAAAGTATTCCAGCACGACGGCGGTATAGTCGATTTCGTTCGTCACCTAAACAAAAACAAAGATCTTCTCCACGAAAAGCCTATTTATTTTGCGGCCGAAAAAGGCGGAGTATGGGTGGAAGTAGCCCTTCAATATAACACGGGATACACGGAAAACATTTTCTCTTTTGCCAACAACATCAACACCACTGAAGGCGGCACCCACGAAGCTGGCTTCAAAACGGCTTTGACGAGGGTAATCAACGACTACGCCCGTAAATACAACCTGCTGAAAGATAACGACAGCAACCTGACAGGAGAAGATATTCGAGAAGGCCTTACGGCCGTCATCAGCGTAAAAGTGAAAGAACCCCAGTTTGAGGGTCAGACCAAGACCAAACTGGGCAACACTGAAGTGCGGGGGATAGTGGACGGCATAGTCAGCGAAAGAATGGAGAGCTTTCTGGAAGAAAATCCCTCTATCGCCCGCAAAATCGTGGAAAAAGCAATAAGTGCGGCCCGGGCCCGGGAAGCTGCCCGCAAAGCGAGGGAGCTAACCCGCAGGAAAAATGCTCTCGAAGCAACATCCCTTCCTGGGAAGCTGGCCGATTGCACGGAGAAGGACCCTGCCCTGTCAGAACTGTACCTGGTGGAAGGGGATTCTGCCGGCGGTTCGGCCAAGCTTGGGCGTGACAGAAAGTACCAGGCCATCTTACCTCTGCGCGGTAAGATCCTCAACGTGGAGAAGGCCCGCCTGGACAAAATTTTGGCTAACGAGGAGATTAAAGCCATAATTACTGCCCTGGGCACGGGAATTGGCGACGATTTTGACATTAAGAAGGCCCGTTATCACAAAGTGATTATTATGACCGACGCCGATGTAGACGGGTCTCATATTCGCACCCTTCTTCTCACTTTTTTCTTCCGCTACATGCGGCCGTTGATAGAAGCAGGTTACGTCTATATTGCCCAGCCTCCTCTTTACCTCGTGAAAAAAGGCAAAGAGCAGTATTACCTCTACAGTGATCAGGAGCTGGCCCAAAAGCTCAAGGAGCTGGGCGAGGAAGGGGTAACCATTCAACGTTACAAAGGTCTGGGTGAGATGAATCCCGAACAACTGTGGGAGACTACTATGAATCCTGAAGCCAGGACCATCCTTCAGGTAAGTTTGGAAGACGCCATGCAGGCCGACGAGATCTTCACCATTCTCATGGGGGACAAAGTAGAGCCGCGGCGGGAGTTTATTCAGGCCCATGCCCGCGAAGTTAGAAACCTGGACATTTAAGGGGGTTTGCTAATTGGCCGGGATATTTGACGGCAAGGTAATACCGATAAGAATCGAGGAAGAAATGAAGAAGTCCTACTTGGACTACGCCATGAGCGTTATCGTAGGTCGGGCGTTGCCCGACGTACGGGACGGCCTTAAGCCCGTTCATCGTCGGATTCTCTATGCCATGTACGAAATGGGCAATACTCCCGACAAGCCCCATAAAAAATCAGCCCGTGTAGTAGGGGATGTGCTCGGTCGTTACCATCCCCATGGGGACAGCGCTGTGTACGACGCCATGGTGAGGATGGCCCAGGACTTCGCCAGCCGCTACCCCCTTATTGACGGCCATGGTAACTTCGGTTCCATAGATGGGGACGCGGCGGCGGCCATGCGCTATACCGAAGTTCGAATGTCCCGGATAGCCATGGAAATGATGACCGACATTGAGAAAAAAACAGTGGATTTTATGCCCAACTACGACGGGACGGCGGAGGAACCCGTAGTCCTTCCGGCCCGGATTCCCAACCTGCTCATCAACGGTTCGTCGGGCATTGCCGTGGGCATGGCTACCAACATTCCTCCCCACAACCTGGGAGAGGTTATCGACGGCATTATCATGATGATTGACAACCCCGACATTACCGTAAAAGAACTCATGACGGCTATCAAAGGACCGGACTTTCCTACGGGCGGCATTATTCTTGGGCGGGAAGGGATCAAGCAAGCTTACCAGACGGGCAAGGGATCCATTAAAATGCGGGCCAAAGCAGAAATTGAGAGTTTACCTGGGGGCCGGTCTCGCATCGTTATTACTGAGATTCCGTATATGGTCAACAAAGCCCGCTTGGTGGAAAAAATTGCCGAGCTGGTCCGGGACAAAAAAATTGAGGGAATTACCGATCTGCGGGATGAATCGGACCGCACCGGTTTGCGAGTAGTTATTGAGCTGCGGCGGGATGTAAACCCCAATGTGATTCTCAATCGCCTGTACAAAAACACCCAGCTCCAGGAAAACTTTGGCGTTATCATGCTGGCGCTGGTTGACGGTGAGCCCCGTGTTCTCAATCTGCGGGACATACTTTATTACTACTTGCAGCACCAGAAGGAAGTTGTCACCAGGCGGACCGTTTTTGACCTCCACAAAGCAGAGGAGCGCCTTCATATCGTCGAGGGACTAAGGGTTGCCCTTCAGAACTTGGACGCTGTGATTAAACTCATCCGTCATTCCAAGACGGCAGAGGAGGCTAAAACAGGCCTGATAAACAACTTTGGCCTCACCGACCGGCAGGCCCAGGCTATTCTCGATATGCGGCTCCAGCGCCTAACGGCTTTGGAAAGGGAGAAGTTGGAGAAGGAGTACAACAGCCTTTTGGAGAAAATAAGCTACCTGAAGGGACTTCTTGCCGATGAGAGCAAGATAATGAACGTCATCAAAGAAGAGCTGCTGGCCATTAAAGAACGCTATGCCGATGCCCGCCGGACGAGGATTGTCGGCGAGGTCAAAGATTTTGCCGAAGAAGACCTAATCGCCGAAGAACAGGTGGTTATTACCATCAGCCACCACGGTTACATAAAGAGAATGCCGCTAGATACCTACCGTAGCCAGCGGCGGGGCGGGCGCGGTATTACTGCTATGGGCACCAAAGAAGAGGATTTCGTGGAGCATATCTTCATTGCTACTACCCACCATCAACTACTCATTTTTACCTGCAAAGGGAAAGTGTACTGCCTGAAAGTCCACGAAATTCCGGAAGCCAGTAGAACAGCCAGGGGAACTGCCATTGTCAACCTTCTGCCCCTTACCAGCGGAGAGGAGATAAACGCAGTAATTCCCGTTCGAGAGTTCAGCGAGAACCTTTATCTCTTCATGGCCACGGCCAACGGCACGGTGAAAAAAACCCGGCTGGATGAATTTACGAGTTCCCGGCGGGAGGGGATAATGGGTATAACCCTGGAGGAAGGAGACCGTCTCGTCGGAGTAAAGCTCACCGACGGTCGGCAAGAGATCATTCTGGGCACGGCCCAGGGCAAAGCTATCATCTTCTCGGAAGAAGAAGTTCGCCCCATGGGAAGAACAGCCAAGGGTGTGAGAGGGATTTCGCTGGCGTCTGGTGACCGGGTAGTAGGAATGGACCTTGCCCGGGAAGGGGCGGACTTACTGGTTGTTACGGCCAGCGGTTATGGCAAACGCACCCCTCTCAGCGAATATCGTCGCCAGAGCCGCGGTGGCAAAGGAATTATCACCGGTCGCGTCTCCGGGAAAAAAGGCGAAATTGCCGGGATTAAAACTGTCACCGGTGAAGATGATCTCATCCTCATTACCAGTGAGGGTATTTTAATAAGGATGGCGGCCAAGGATATTTCCGTCATGGGCCGGAGTGCCCGGGGAGTGCGCCTGATCAAGTTGGGTGACAATGATCGCGTCACGGCTGTAGCTAGAATAGAAGCGGCTAACGGCGAGAAAAATAAAGAAGAAGAGTGAAAAAGGAGGGAGAAGGCGGGAGAAAAGAAAACTTAACCCCTTGACAGGTTATTTTAGGGTGTGGTATAGTAAGCATTGCCGACCGCGAGAGCGGCCGGATTCAATGATAACGCTAATTCCAAAAGGGCACCCTCCCTCTGCCGAAGGGGTTGGCAAGGAAAACCCCCTTGACAGGTGGGTGGGGGATGTGATAGGATGAGCAAGTGTCGGCGGTGAGCCGGAGGACCTTGAAAACTGAACAGCAGGGGAAGGATGCCTTTGGGTTTGGTTTAAAAGCGGATTTAAGCTAGGGTTAAGCTTTT
>JASUSC010000020.1 GCA_030446285.1 Eubacteriales bacterium
AACTGCTGAAAGCTTACTTGGCCGGCAGCAAGGAAGCCGAGGACAAAAAGCATTCCTCCCTCCCGAACGCCCACCTCTGTTTCCTCCGCCTGCGCCAGGTGGTAGAAGCCTGTCTCAAGGACGATTTTCCTTTTGCTGCCGAAATTTGGGACTATACCGGTAAGTGCCTGCAGAATATCGGGCTGTATCTTCTCCAGAAAGGTTTAACGGGGGACATCCCTCCTCTTTTAGATACCATGGCAGTTTTAGGGAAAAAGGCCGCCCGGATGGGTTTACCTACCGAAGCGGTCCAAACTCTCCTGCGGTTGATTGAGCTAAAAAGCAGGGAAGATACGGCGCGCCAAGCCAGAAGCATTAGATTTCAAATCGAAAATTGAGGGCAGGGAAGACAGGATGAGGTATTACGACGAAGAGTGCATGCGGGTACTGCTGGCCGTTGCCTCCGGTCTCCTAACCCTGTTGGGTTCCACCGGTATTTTTGTCTCGTTAATTATCCAGCGGCGGGTGGCCCGCCTCCAGGACATAATGGAAGAATTCATGGACCTGTCCGCCAGGGAGGATGCAAACCTTACCTCCCGCCTGTACTCTTTGCTCGTAAAATATCAGATGCATTACCTTTTCCCGCGCCAGCCACGGCGGGTAATCCTCATCTATGCCGACCTCACCGCTGGAACGGCAGCCCTTATCTGGCTCCTGGCCCTCTTCCCGCGCCTGCCCACTCTCTTCGCGCCGGTGTTCTTCCTCTACCTGGCAACCTTCTTTTTTTCGCTGGGAGTTATGGCTTTTTTCCGCTTTCTCCTCCGCAACGCCGTTAATCCAGAAAACAGTTTTTTAAGCCCCATTGTTCCCCCACCTTCCCGCCTGCGCAGCCTGTCCTATCTCTCCCGTCACGTAAGTATTTCGGTAAAATCCCTCCTTGTCCAGGCCCGGCTGCGGGTGGCGGGAAGAGAAGAAGAAGGTGTCACCCGCTTTCTGTTGAAGGAAGAAATTTCCCTGGACGACTTTATTTATCATTTTACCCTCTATCATGGCGAAAAGCCGCTTCTGACAGCTTTCGGCCACCTGCTGGTAGAACCGGGCAGGGACTCTCTTACCGGCAAGCCGGTGCCGGTTTTGCGCAACATCAATGTCCCTCTGGGGCAGCTTCCTTCTCCGTCAGTCCCTCGGGAAAATTTACGTGGCAGGCTCCTCGTCTTCTGTCGCGGCGAAAAACATCCCTGCCAGCTCAGTATGGGCTTTTTGTATAGCGACGGAGTGTTTCTGCCGGTCGAAACGGAGTTAGAGGTTAATTATACCATTTCCTACCTGGTAAAAGGGCAATCTCTCCACCTGCTCTCCGGCCAGGAGCAAATACCTTTTTATTCACAACATAGCCATTATTTCCTTTTCCACGGCCGGCGCTATTACTTCGTCGATGGCAAGGTATTTGCCAGTGATGATGAGGTGGTTGTGAGCTGAGTTTTGACAAATAAATTGCAAAGAGGACGGGACATAATAAAAAAGTCAGAAAGGAGGAAGACCATGTTGTGGCTCGTTCTGCTGGCGGGTTTGGTAATAATTTTCTCGATTTGGGCCTTTTTCGCCCTCTCCCGGGCGTCGAAACCTCTGCGCCATCGCCTGCCCGACTTCCACCATGAGTTTGCCGGCGAAATTTCCCCGCCGCCCCTGCCCCCCCTGCCGCCACCGGTGCCCTGGGAGCCGGAACTTCCTGCGGGTTATGGTGATACCCGCATCGTCGCTCTGCCCCGCGACCCTTACTGGCTTTACGCCTACTGGGAAATAAGTTCGGCCACCCGCACCACCCTGGAAAGGCAGTACGGACAATCTTTTTTTCAGCGGTCGCGGCCGGTCATTAAAGTGCGTGGCCAGGAAACCGACAGCCGGATAGTGGACATTTTCGACCTGGAAATTAACGACTACGCCGACAACTGGTACATCAAGGTTCCCTTCCCCGACAGGACCTACATCCTGGATTTAGGGCGGGTTCTCCCCGACGGCACCTTCGTCCTCATCGCCCGCTCCAACCCGGTTACCACTCCCCGGGCCACCTTTTCCGACCGGACCGACCCGGAATGGGCCACCATCGGCGCCCTCTACGAACGCACTGGTCTTTTCGGGCCCAGTTCTCCGGGAGCGGGCGCCGGGCTCGGAGGTATCTCCTCGGAAGAGCTCATGCGCCGAAATTTCGCTCCCAGCAAACATTAACTTAAAGAAAGGATGGGTTCCGTGCCCAAAGGCTATCTGCTGCTGGCTCTCCACGCCCATCTCCCTTACGTGCGCCATCCGGAAGACGAGCACTTTTTAGAAGAAAAATGGTTTTACGAAGCGGTTACCGAATGTTATATTCCTCTCCTGCAGGTCATGGAAGGCCTGGTACGGGACAAGGTGGACTTTCGTCTCACCATCTCCTTAAGTCCTCCCCTTCTTTCCATGTTCACCGACGACCTGCTTCAGAAGCGGTACCGCCGTTACCTGGATCGGCTGATAGAACTGGCCGAACGGGAAATAGAACGTACCCGTCACCAGCCTGAGTTTCATCCTCTAGCCCATATGTACCGCGATCTCTTCGGCAGGGTTCGGGACTACTACTATCGCTGGCATGGTAACCTGGTAGAAGCCTTCCGCCAGTTGCAAAACACGGGCAAGGTGGAAATTATCACCAGTGCTGCTACCCACGGTTACCTGCCCCTGCTCGGTCTGCACGAAGAGGCGGTACGGGCCCAGATAGCGGTAGCCGTTTCTACCTACACCCGCTTTTTCGGCCGGCCGCCGGCAGGAATATGGCTGCCCGAGTGCGGATATTTCCCCGGCAACGACTGGATCCTCAAAGAGTACGGAATCCGCTACTTTTTCACCGATACCCACGGCATTCTTTACGCTTCCACCCGGCCCCGCTATGGCGTGTACGCCCCCCTGTGCTGTCCTTCCGGGGTGGCTGCTTTCGGCCGAGATACAGAAACCTCCAAACAGGTCTGGAGCGCCGACGAAGGGTACCCAGGCGACTTTGACTACCGGGAATTTTACCGGGACATCGGCTACGACCTGGACTATGATTACATTCGTCCCTATATCCATCCTTCCGGCCTGCGAGTCCATACCGGTATTAAATACTACCGTATTACCGGCAAAACCAACTGGAAAAAACCCTACAACCCGGCTGCCGCCCGGGAGAAAGCAGCCACCCACGCCGGTAACTTCATGTTCAATCGGGAAAAACAGATCGAGTGGCTGGCCCGTTTCATGGACCGGCCACCCGTCATTGTCTCTCCCTACGATGCCGAACTTTTTGGTCATTGGTGGTTCGAAGGACCGCAGTGGCTGGATTTCCTCTGCCGGAAAATTCACTACGACCAGGACACGGTAAAAATGATTACGCCCTCCGAGTATCTCAACATGTACCCCCGCAATCAGGTGGCCGTGCCCTGCCAGTCCAGTTGGGGGTATAAAGGTTACCACGAGGTCTGGCTGGAAGGGAGCAACGACTGGATTTACCGCCACCTGCACAAAGCGGCCGAGAGGATGATAGAGCTCGCTGCTACTTACCCCGCTGCTGAAGGTCTCCTCCGCCGGGCTTTGAATCAAGCAGCCCGGGAGCTCCTTTTAGCCCAGAGCAGTGACTGGGCCTTCATCATGAAGACCGGGACCATGGTGAATTACGCCCGCCGGCGAACGAAAGAACATATCTGGAACGTTCATAAAATTTACGAGGACATAAAAAATAACCGCCTTGATCCGGAATGGCTGGCGTTGATCGAAAGCAAGAATAACATCTTCCCAGATATCGACTACCGGGTTTATGCGCCGCAACCGGCCGCCTATTCCATGCGGTGAATCTCCCACCGCAGCCTTTTTAAGATGCGTTTCTCCAACCGGGAAATGTAGGACTGGGAAATTCCCAGGATGTCGGCCACTTCCTTCTGGGTCTTCTCCACCCCGTCTACCAAGCCGAAACGCAGTTCCATTATTTTTCTCTCCCGGCCGCTGAGCCGGTTCAGGGCCGCATGCAACAGTTTGCGGTCCACTTCTTCTTCTAAGCATTTAAAAATAATGTCGCTGTCGGTGCCGAGAACGTCGGAGAGAAGGAGTTCGTTACCGTCCCAGTCCACGTTGAGGGGCTCGTCAAAGGATATTTCCGCCCTGATCCTGCTGTTGCGGCGGAGGTACATGAGAATTTCGTTTTCGATGCAGCGGGACGCATAGGTGGCTAACTTTATTTTTTTGCGTGGGTCGAAAGTGTTCACCGCCTTAATTAGTCCTATCGTACCTATCGAGACCAGGTCTTCGATACTTACCCCGCTGTTTTCAAACTTGCGGGCTATGTACACCACTAAGCGCAGGTTACGCTCAATGAGAACGTTACGCACCGCGCCGTCCCCGGCTTCCAGCCGCTTGAGGAGAAAATCCTCCTCTTCTCCACTCAGAGGAGGAGGAAGGACCTCACTGCTCCCCAAGTAGTAAACTTCGGCTTCCCGTCTGAATTTTAACCGCAGGCGCAGCAGAGCCAGCCGCAGCAGCCACTTCCACTGCTGAATTTTTTTCATTCTTTTCCCCCTTTCCATGAATTTTTCAAGCCGCCATGACAATCTCCGGCGGCAGTAAAGCCTGGTATTCCCCCGCTGCCGAGAGACGGCGGTGGTAGAGAGCAACCATTACTTCTCCTCCCTCCCGGCAGGAATCTTTTCCTTCCACCACCACCTTATCAGGCCGGAAAGCCAGCAGCATCCCGCTGCGGCAGCCCAGGGAGGTAAAAGGAATAAGCCGCAGTCGACGGGCCCAGGCCGTGCCCTGCAGCAGGGCTGCCGCCTGCTCCGGATTAGGCTCCCCCTTCTGCCAGAGCTGCTTCAGTTCTTCAGGCAAAACCTCTGCCAGGGCCCGGTATTCCACCACAACTACCGGCACCCCGGTGAGGGGATCTTTCAAAGAATTGCCGGTGTCAAGAAGCCCTGTCACCGTCACCTTCTTGCCGTCGAAAAAGAAGGTGACAGGGTACTTTACCGCCGTACGCAGGACCTGCTGCCGCCACTTTTCCGGCAGCAACCGGCCTGCCAGGAAAAAAAGCAGCACCGCTCCCAGAAGAAGAGGCCAGAACCAGCGGTTCAGCCATTCCCAAAGCAGGTCAGTGTAGTAAAGACCCCGGGGATTGCTCGTGAGGAGGAAAAAGAGGCCGTACACCGTACCCCCTAAGGCAAAGGAGACGCAATAAAAGAAAAGGAGCAAGCGAAGAAAAGATCGTAAGCTAAAAAAGGGAAAAGAAACCGCTACCATCAGGAAGGAAAGGAGTACTTTGCCGGGAAGAGAGTAAAGAAAACTGAACTGGGGCAGAAGGGTAAAAAGGGAATAAATCGCCCCCAGCAAGGCCGCTACAAGCAACCTTCTCCGGGAAGAAGGAACACCGCTGAAACGGGCGGTAAGCCAGAGAATCAAGTAATTCATGGCTGTGTTAATGGCTAAAAGCGGTTCGGCGTAAAAGGAGTACACGGCAATTTTCCTCTTTCTTCCCTTGGATTTTCATAAAAATAATATGTGGCCAGGGGACTTTTCATGTCAGAGAAAAAATAAAATCCGGGCCAGCTTTAATTATAGCCCGGACTTCCTGCAAACTCTGTCAAAGCCTGCAGCCAGTCACCTATTTATTTTGTCGAAAAACCTTTATCTGCTGCTACCCCGGCGCAGAAAAGCGGGAATATCCAGTTCGTCATCCAGGGTAAAGTTTTTCAGATCCAGCTCGGTCGTGGCAAAGGTGGAATCTTTGTTGGTGGCGGGCCGGTGGTCGAAACCGGTAGCAATAACCGTGACCCGCACTTCGTCTTCCATCTCTTCGTCAATTACCGCTCCGAAGATGATGTTGGCTTCCGGATCGGCCGCCGAAGCGATGATTTCCGCCGCCTCGTTGACCTCAAAGAGGCTCAGGTTGGAGCCGCCGGTGATATTGAGAAGCACACCGCGCGCCCCTTCGATGGAAGTCTCCAGCAGCGGACTGGAAATGGCCATCCGGGCAGCTTCCGCCGCCCTGTTCTCCCCCGAGGCCACGCCAATTCCCATCAATGCCGTACCCGTCTCCTGCATGATGGTTTTTACGTCGGCGAAGTCAAGGTTGATTAAACCGGGAACGGCAATCAGGTCGGAAATGCCCTGGACACCCTGCCGGAGGACGTCGTCGGCGATGCGGAAGGCTTCAACAATGGAAGTGTGTTTATCGATAACCTGGAGCAGGCGGTCGTTGGGAATGGTGATGAGGGTGTCCACCTTGCTCTTCAGGTTGGCAATCCCTTGTTCAGCCTGGGTCATCCGTTTTTTGCCCTCAAAGGTGAAAGGTTTGGTCACCACTCCCACCGTGAGGGCCCCGACCTCTTTGGCTACCTCGGCTACAATCGGAGCAGCCCCGGTCCCCGTACCGCCGCCCATACCGGCGGTAACAAAGACCATGTCCGCCCCTTTGAGGGCTTTCACCAGTTCTTCTCTGCTCTCCTCGGCAGCTTTTTTCCCGATTTCCGGATTGGCCCCTGCTCCCAGTCCTTTAGTGAGTTTGGCACCGATCTGAATTTTCTGCGGCGCCTGCGAACGGGACAGAGCCTGAGCATCGGTGTTGATGGCGATAAACTCCACACCCTTCAGCCCGGCCATAATCATCCGGTTGACGGCATTGCTGCCGCCGCCGCCAACTCCTACCACTTTAATATTGGCATACTGTTCAATTTCAATTTCGAAATCCAGCATTTCCGAACCTCCTTAAAAATTCTTTTCGCCAGTTTGTTATGAGCCAAGAACTGCCTTTAAGCGTTTTCTAATCCCGTCCCACCAGCCGGAACTTTCCTCTTCCGGCAGCGAAGGAGAATTTCTCAAGGCATAACCTACCATCCCCAGGGCTACGGTGTAAGAAGGATCCCGGCGGAGAAAATCAGGAGCATCTGGTACGTTAGCCTCACCCCGATAGGCTGTAGCCTGCCAGAAATTGGCCGTTACTTCTTCCAGCCCGGCCAAAGCCGCCCCGCCGCCGGTAAGGGCTACTTCTTTTATTTCCGTCCGGGAAACTCCTGCTTTCTCCAGCCGACTGGCCACCAGTTGGAAAATCTCTTCCACCCTGGAAGTTACCACTTTACCCAGAAATTCGCGCGTCACCCGTTCTTTGCTGCCGTCAGGACGGTGAATCTCTATGTAATCGTATTCCGCCGTTCGATCGGGAGATATGTCCACCCGGTAGCGTTTTATATCCTCCGCCTCTTCTCTGCCGACCCGCAGAGCAAAAGTAAGGTCAGCAGTAATGTGGTTGCTCCCCACTGGAATAACGCCCAAATCTCGAGGCTCTCCCTTTTGGACCGCGGCAAAAGTAGTTACCTGGCCGCCAATATCCAGAATCAAAAATACCCCTTCACCTAAATGAGGCTGGAGAGCCCAGGTTAAAGCCCTAGGGGCTAAAATCAAATTTTCCGTCTGCAGTCCCACCCGGCTCAGCACCCGCCATCTTCTCTTCACATCTTCCCGGTCGTCCCAGAAATCGGGTTCAGAAGGTAGAACCACCAAATCTCTTTCCCCTTCCGGGACCTTGTCGGGAAAATAACGGCATACCCGGGGCGATCCTATTGCCAGAAAAACAGCATCCGGCTCTTCCTTCCCGTCAAGTTGCTCTAGAACCTGACCCAGACAACGCACCACCGCGTCCGGCTCCGCAAGAAACCCTTTTTTAAAACCCAGCAAGGGACCCTGGGCCATCCCGGTAATTCTCGGTTTCCGGCCCGCGACCCCTTTTATGACTTTGATTCTTTCTGTTCCTAAATCTATGCCGAGAATTACTTTTTCCCGGGACAAACAAGGCACCTCCGGTAGAACCTTTATTAAGGGTAGAATTCAACAAAAAAATGAAATTCCCTTTTCCGAAATTTAATTTTTTTCCCTTTTATTCTCCAGTTACAGCTCCTTTTCCCTGAGACCGCTCCTTCTCCTCCCTTTTCAGCGTTGGACTACTCCTTAACCTTTTTTACCGGATGGAGGGGATCCCGCAAGTCAATGTACTCTAAGAGTTCTCCCTTGGGAGCAGCCGCCAGAATATTTTCCAGCAGTTTTACTTTTTCTTCCAGTTTTTCAATGCCGCCAAATCGGACCTGATAATGATCGGCCATATAAAAAATAACATTTTGGGATGAAGCTACGTGAACCTCTGCCACCTTCTCCCTAAGAGCCGGCGCAAGAGCCACCATGTAATTCAAGCCCAGTTGCCCAGGCGAGTCAACGATTTTTTCTCCCGGACGCCCGCTGCGAATTCCTTTTCCAGTGAGAAAGGGCAACTTTTCTCGCAAAAACCCTTCTTTTACTTCTTCTAAGCAATAACCTTCTTCATCCACCAGCAGTAAACGATCCCTGTCACTGATCACCGCGATTGGTTCCCGTTCGGTGATATCGATTACCACCGTGGCCGGCAGCCGCCGATAAAGGGTTGCCTTTTTTATCAGAGGATGGGTGAGCAAATTTTCCCTCCCCTGACGCAAATCTGCCTGGAAAATGTTGATGCCGGGATTTATTCCTGCCAGCTTGATAACATCTCTTTCTTTGAGGTGACGGTTACCTTGAACGACTATGTATTTTAGCTGAAGAAAGGACGAATTAAAAAGGGCATAAAAGAAAAAAACGACAACTATGGCTAAAAAAACTGTCTTCCAGAAAAACCGGGGTTTTTCCGGCAAATCATCGGCTATGGGATAGCCGGTAAGGGTTGGCATAGGCATCACCTGGTTTTAATTATACCATACCAGCATGTCCTCCTGAAAACTAAAAAAAGACAGCCAAGCTGCCTTCCTCAACGTTTATCAAAATATCTTTCGCCCCCGTTAACCCGGATTATTCTGGCTCCTAAGGCTGAATATTTGTGTTCCAGATTCTCGTAACCACGATCGATGTGCTCGATGTTTTCTATTACCGTCACGTCCTCTGCCGCCAGTCCTGCTATCACCAACGCTGCCCCCGCCCGCAAGTCGGACGCCTCTAAATAAGCCCCCGAGAGGTGGGAAACGCCTTTCACCACCGCTACCCTTCCTTCTATCTTGATGTCTGCGCCCATGCGCCGCAATTCGTCCACGTGTTTAAACCTGTTTTCAAAAATGCTTTCGGAAATAATACTGGTTCCTCGAGCCACTGCCGCCAGTACCATCATCTGAGCCTGCATGTCGGTAGGAAATCCGGGATAGGGAAGAGTTTTGATATCCACTGCCCGCAATTCTCCCCCTCCCCTGACCCGGATCCAGTCATCCCCCGTCTCTACCGTTACCCCGGCTTCCCGCAGTTTGGCCGTCACCGCTTCCAGGTGTTCGGGAATGACATTGGTTAAAGTAACATCGCCCCTGGTTACCGCCGCCGCCACCATGTGGGTTCCAGCTTCAATGCGGTCGGGAATGATGGTGTGTTCTACCGGTTTTAATTCCTCGACCCCATCGATTTTAATGACATCAGTCCCAGCTCCCTTGATTTTTGCTCCTGCCAGGTTAAGATAGTTTTGTAAATCGACGATCTCCGGTTCCCTAGCCGGGTTGCGAATAATAGTCCGTCCCCGCGCCAGCACCGCCGCCATCATTATATTTTCGGTAGCACCCACGCTGGGAAAATCCAGGTGGATCTCCGCTCCTCTCAGTCCTCCGGGAACCCGGGCCATGATGTACCCATATTTTTCCGTTATCTCAGCTCCCATCTGCCGAAATCCTTTGAGATGAAGATCCATAGGCCGTGAGCCAATAGCACAGCCACCCGGATAAGAGACCTTGGCGCAGTGGAAGCGGCTCAGAAGGGGACCGAGGACCAAATTGGACGCCCGCATTTTTCGCATCAAGTCTTCTGAAACTCGCTGGCTGGTGGCAGTTGAAGTATCGATGGTTACCGTCTTTCCCTGCACCGTTACCTTGGCCCCGAGATACTGGAGCAGTTCCAGCATACACCGGACGTCTTTCAAAAGAGGAACTTCGTGTAAGACACTTACCGTACCGGTGAGAAGAGTAGCGGCCAAAATCGGCAAAGCTGCGTTTTTGGCTCCGCTTACCCGGATGGTACCGGCGAGCTTCCGGCCTCCCATGATGACAAACTTCTCCATGCGGTCACCCCCTTACGGCTCGCCGATAATCTTAACCTCCGGTTCCAGAACTATCCCAAATTTCTCCGCCACCCTCCTCTGCACCGTACGTATTAACAGGACAATGTCGGCAGCAGTTGCCTTGCCGGTGTTGATGATGAAATTGGCATGCTGTTCAGAGATTTGGGCCCCGCCGATGGTATACCCTTTGAGGCCAGCCTTTTCAATTAACTCCCCGGCCGTGGCCCCGGGAGGATTTTTAAAGACACTGCCGGCGTTGGGCCACTGCAGCGGCTGTTTGCGCCGCCGTTCTTCATTGTATCTTTCCATGGTCCGGTAAATTTCCTCTTTGTCACCGGGCGCCAGGACAAAAACAGCCTCCACCACCACTCCCTTATCCGGCAGCGGATTACGCCGGTAACGGTTTTCCAGTTGCTCCCGTTGAAAAACGATGTGCTGGCCGTCAAAACGAATCACCCGCACCCGCTGCAAACGTTCACTGACACTACTGCCAAAGGCGCCGGCGTTCATTACCACCGCCCCGCCTACCGTAGCGGGAATCCCGGCAGCAAATTCCAGCCCGGTGAGACCGCAGGCCGCAGCCCGTTTTGCCACCTGAGTGAGCAAAGTACCGGCCAGGGCGGTGATATACGGCCGCCTCACTTTTATCCCCTGGAAGTTATCCTTGAGCTGCATGGTTACTCCCCTAAGCCCGCCGTCCAGGACAAGAAGATTGGAGCCGTTACCGATAACGTGGAAAGGCAGACCGCGGGAATGAACGTAACAAATAACCTCCCGCACCTGGTCAACGGTGGTCGGCCGGACAAAAAGGTCGGCTTTTCCTCCCACCCGCCAGGTAGTATGACGATCCATGGGTTCGCCTACCGTAACACCTCCGGGTACCAAACGGGAAAGATCCCTTTCAATCCTCAGAATCTCTTCCTCCGGCCACACTTTTTTCTTTTTCATGGCCCCATCACCTGCAAGCTCCCTTCTTCCCGGTTCATGCCATCTGTCAGCCCGTTCTTTGTCTCTCCCGCAAAAGGGAAATCAGTTCTCTTCCCGCTTTCCAGATATCTCCTGCTCCCATAGTCAGGACCAGATCCCCTTCCCGGACGTAACCCGCCAGGAAATTCACTATCTCTTCCTGGGAAGGGAAATAGTAAATTTCTTTGTCTTTCTCCGCCTCCCGCATGGCATTGAGAATTAGACCGGTGTTTACACCGGGCTGGGGAGGCTCCCCGGCACTGTAAATGTCGCTCAGGACCACCACGTCGGCGTCCCCGAAAGCAGTGGCAAATTCCCGGTAAAGGAAAGCCGTTCTCGTGTAACGGTGAGGTTGAAAGACGGCAATGATTCTCTGGGCACCTCTTTGCCGGGCAGCTTTCAGGGTGGCTTTTATTTCCGTGGGGTGGTGAGCGTAGTCATCATAAACGCTCACCCCATCGATTTCACCCGTGAACTGAAAGCGCCGGCTGGTGCCCCTGAATTCGCCCAGGGCAGAAGCAATTTGAGCAAAAGGAATACCCCATTCCAAACCAACAGCCACGGCGGCCAGGGCATTAGCCATATTATGCAGGCCGGGTACCCGGAGTTCCAACATACCTAAAGAGCGATTCTGGTAGAGAACCCGGCCCCGAGTCACCATACCTTCGCCCACGCAGTCGACAGCCCGGAGTTGCGCGTCGGGACGAAAACCGTAACTTATGTACCGTCTGCTCAGTTGCCGGCCCATCTGCGCCACCGGCTCGCTGTCAATCCCTAACACCGCCAGGCCTCCTTCTTTTATCCCCTCGCCAAAACGATGAAAAGCTTCCTCTATCCTGGCAAAGTCCCGGTAATAATCCAGATGGTCGGCTTCGATATTGGTTATCACCGCTATTTCCGGCCGCAGGAGAAGGAAGGAACCGTCGCTTTCATCGGCTTCCGCCACCATGTAGGGCCCCTTGCCCAGGCGAGCATTGGTTCCCAGTCCGTTTATCTCCGCCCCCACCGCCACTGTGGGGTCCAGACCTCCCCTCTCCAGCACCAGAGCAATCATAGCAGTAGTGGTGGTCTTGCCGTGGCTGCCGGCGACCGCCACCCCCCGCCGTTCGTTAAAAAGCATAGCAAGAAGTTCACCCCGGCGGACAATTTTCATTCCCCGCCGCCGGGCCTCCTGATACTCCACGTTGTCTTCCGGTATCGCCGAAGAAACCACCACCAGCTCTGCAACATCAGGTAGGTTTTCCGCTCTGTGTCCGATCTCCACCCGGGCTCCCATGCTGATGAGTCGTTCTGTTGTCGCCGAAGGTTTTAAATCGGAACCGCTTACCTGCCAGCCCAACTCCAGCAGAAGGCGCGCTAAGCCGCTCATTCCCGAACCGCCTATTCCGATAAAATGCGCTCTGCCTTTCTCCGTCATTCTCCCAATCAGCTCCCTTCACCGCTGCCCACAGCCAGATTATGCTGCAAAAAAAAATATGTGCCCGGGCCTGTCCACCCGTAATTTCCCTTTACTCTTTGCGGGCCACCCGGTAGATAACGGCTACGATTTCCTCTAACGCCTGCGGCCGGGCCATGGCTTTTGCTCGCTCGGCCATTTCCCGGCGCAATTCGCCGTTTTCCAGGATTTCCTCTATCCGCTGCCAGAGAAGTTGACCGTTCAATTCCCTGTCCCGGATCATTACCGCCGCTCCCCGTTTTACCAGAGCCATGGCATTGTACTCTTGATGGTTTTCCGCCGCATAGGGGTAGGGAATCAATATTGACGGCAACCCCTGCAGAGTGATTTCGGCAATGGTTGCCGCTCCGGCCCGGCAGACCACCAAATCCGCCGCCGCTAACGCCATCTCCATTTCATAGAGGTAGGGCACAATTTTAATATTCCCATTTTTTTCCGGGTCTATCCCTGCCTGGCGCATGGCCGTCAGGGTTTCCTCATAGGTGAGCCTACCGGTAGCATGAAGAACCTGCAGGTCTCCTCGTTTCACAATATAGCGGTAGGCTTCCACCATGGCCATGTTAATCGACCGGGCACCCCGGCTGCCGCCGAACACCAGCAGGGTCTTTTTCTCCGGCACCAGCCCTACCTTTATCCGGGCTTCTTCCCGGTCAGCCTGTCCAATCCCGGGCCGGACGGGTAAACCCGTCACCACCACTCTGGCACCGGCCGGAAATCGGGGAACGCTGTCCTCGAAAGTAGCACAGACGGTGGCCGCCCGGGAAGCCAGCAGCCGGTTGGTTAAGCCAGGATAGGCATTCTGTTCGTGAATGACAAAAGGAACACCGGCCAGCAGGGCTGCCAGAAACACCGGCCCGCTGACATATCCACCTGTGCCTACCACCACCTGGGGTCTGAACTCTTTAATGTAGCACCAGGCCTGCCAGACCGCAGCCGGCACCCTTCCCAGGGCCCTTATCAGCCGCGGGGAAAGGGTCCGGGGCAACCCTTCAATCTCAATTCCGGCAAAGGGTATCCCCTCCCGGGGAACTATGTCCGCTTCCATCCCTTTTTTGCTGCCGATATAAAAAAAGCGGTGATCCCCGGTGGCAGCAAGTCCTTTTATTATTGCCAGGGCTGGATAAATGTGGCCCCCGGTACCTCCGCCGGTCACCAAAATGCGCAACAGCCCAACCTCCCTCAATGATAGTAGAAAAATGGTAAAAAAACAAGGTACAAGGTTAACGGCAGTGACGGGAGACGTTCAATATCACTCCCATACCCATAAGGGTAAAAGTAAGGGAGGTACCGCCGTAGCTGATGAGAGGCAGGGGAATTCCCGTAACCGGCAGCGAACCCGTCACTACCCCAACATTGATAATAACCTGAATGGCAATCATTGACGTAAACCCGACCACCAGCAGACTGGAAAAAGTATCCGGTGCCTTGAGAGCAATAGTATAACCGCGCCAGATAAGCAGGAAGAAAAGGGCCAAAACCACCATTACGCCAAGAAACCCCAGCTCCTCGCCGATAATGGCGAAGATAAAGTCCGTGTGCCGCTCGGGAAGATAGAGAAATTTCTGGTGGCTGCGCCCTAATCCCACCCCAAAAAGTCCTCCCGAACCCAGGGCGTAAAGGGACTGGATAATATGAAAACCGGTATCGCTTGGGTCCTTCCATGGGTTAAGAAAAGCCAGAAACCGCTCCCGGCGGTAATCGGAGGCAGCTATGGCCGCAGCCACCGCCGCCAACCCGGCCCCGGCTACCCCTGCCAGGTGGGACCAGCGGGCTCCCGCCGCCAGAAGCATAAAATAAATCGTGCCGGCCAAGGAAACTGCAGTCCCTAAGTCAGGCTGGGCGAGAATCAAAACACAGGCAGCGGCCATCACCAGGAGAAAAGGCAGCATTCCCCGGGTAAAGCTGCGCACGTGCTGCTGTTTTGTCGCCAAACCATGGGCAGTGTAAAAAATCAAAGCAATCTTCATCAGCTCGGAAGGCTGAAAGGAAGTAAACTTCAAATCAATCCAGCGCCGCGCCCCGTTGACCACTTTACCGATACCGGGAACAAGAACCAGCACCAAGAGAACAAAAGAAACCAGAAGAAAAGGGAGGATAAATTCCCGGTAGCGCCAGTAGTCAATGCGCATTATTACCAGCATGGCCCCTATCCCGATTAACGCCCAGAGCAACTGACGTTTTAAAAAGTAGTAGCTGTCGTTGAAATCCTGCAGAGCCGCCACCTGGCTGGCGCTGAAAACCATCACCACTCCAATGGTGATGAGGGCTAAGGTAACGATAAACAGGATGAAATCCGGCGCCTTTTTCCTCGCCATTTGACCGCAAACCTCCGCCTTTTCCGCCCTGGTTTTATCAGCGTTTCTCCCTTTCTTGCAAGGAAAGAACCGCCTGCCGGAATAGGTCGCCGCGCTCTTCGTAATTCTTAAACATATCCCAACTGGCACAGGCCGGGGAAAGAAGGACCACTTCCCCGGGTCTGGCCTCTTTCCTGGCCAAGGCAACCGCTTCTTCCAAACTCCCCGCTTCGACTATACTGGTAAATCCGGTGGCAAGAACGGCTTCTTTAATCTCCGGCGCCGCTTCGCCAATCAGGATAAGGAACCGCACTTTTTCTTTGATCTTGCGGGCAAACTCGGCAAAGCTGCTCCCTTTGTTCCTGCCCCCGGCAATGAGGACGATGGGCTCGAAATAAGAATCCAGGGCTTTTATGGCCGCGTCGGGATTGGTGCCTTTGGAGTCGTTGACATAGAGAACCCCGTCAATTTCCGCCACCGGTTCCATGCGGTGGGCTACTCCTTTGAACTCCCGCAACACCCGGGCTATCTCCGCCACCGGCACCCCCATAGCCCAGGCTGCTGCAGTGGCGGCCAGGGCGTTTTCCAGATTGTGGCTGCCGCGAATTTTGAGCTGCGCGGCCGGTAAAACCCTTTCTTCCCTTTCGCAAGCGCGGACAAAAATCGTATCTTCCGCCACAAAAACTCCCTTCTCTAACTTATGCCGGCGACTGAAGAATATAACTTCTCCCCGCGTACGTTCGGCGAAAGGGCGGACCAGGGGATCGTCGTAATTGAGAACGGTAAAATCTTCTCTCTCCTGGCGGGCGAAAATGCGGGCCTTGGCTTCCCGGTACCCCTCCATGGTCCCGTGCCGATCCAGGTGGTCGGGGGTAATGTTAAGGATTACCGCCACCCGCGGCCGGAACTGATCGGTGGTCTCCAACTGAAAACTGCTCACTTCGGCGACGATGACATCTTCCGGTCCGTACTCCTCCACCTCGGTCACCAGAGGCCGGCCGATATTTCCCCCCACCAGTACCCGCGGAAAAACGGTTTTCATCAACTCGCCAATAAGACTGGTAGTGGTGGTCTTACCGTTGGTGCCGGTTACCGCCACAATGGGAGCGCGGGCATAACGGTAAGCCAGCTCCAGCTCACTGATAACCGGTATCCCCTCTTCCCGGGCCTCTTTTACCGGCGGTACCGTCAGGGGAACCCCCGGACTCATAACCACTAGGTCAAACGCCTTCCCTTTCACCGGCGGGTAACCCCCGGCAAAAAGCTCGACCCCTCCCAGGTCGTATTCCTTTAGGCTTTCTTCCAGCTCGGCAGCCGTTTTGATGTCGCAAAGGGTAACTTCTACTCCTTTTTGGCGCAGGAAAAGGGCTGCCGCTATGCCGCTTTTGGCCGCTCCTACCACCAGCGCTTTTCGCCACGGTTGCAATTAAACCATCTCCCCTGCTAATAACCGTATAAATAGTCCAGCAATCCTATCACCGCCAGCAGAAAAGACCAAACCCAGAACACCACCACTACTTTTTTCTCCGGCCAGCCTAAGAGTTCAAAATGATGATGGAGGGGACTCATCCGGAAAAATCTCTTGCCCGTACGGCGGAAGTAAATAACCTGAATTATCACACTGAGAACCTCGACCACATACAGGCCGCCAATGACCACCAGGTACAACTCCGTACCGGTGAGAACGGCTGCCGCCGCTAAGGCCCCGCCCAGAGCCATGGAGCCGGTGTCTCCCATAAAAACCCGGGCCGGGTGAAAATTGTAGGCCAGGAAACCAACCAGGGCCGTGGCCAGACAGGCCAGGAAGATAGCCAGACCATTCTGACCCTGGGTAAGGGCAATGACCATGAAAGCCAGAAAGGAAAAGAAGGTTGCACCCGCCGCCAGCCCGTCCAGCCCGTCGGTAAAGTTTACCGCGTTGGCGGTTCCCATAACGGCTGTAATCACCAGTATCCCGTATAAAAAGGCAGGAAGACGATAAACCTGGTGAAGAAAAGGCACGGCTATCTGGGGATCCCGACCCAGGTAGGCAAGAACAAACCAGGCCAGGGCCAGTCCAAGAAGAAACTGGGCCAAAAGCTTCTGCCGGGCTTTTAAGCCCAGAGAATGTTTGCGAATTATTTTGAGAAAATCATCTAAAAATCCCACCAACCCCATTCCCAGGGTAATTCCTAAAGCTGCCAGCAGCACCGGTTCCGGCGCGGCAAAAATCAGGGTGGCCCCTACTGCCCCGGCGAGAAACATTATCCCACCCATGGTGGGGGTTCCGGCTTTGGTCAAATGGCTTTCCGGTCCATCATCCCTTACGTACTGCCCGAATTTGAGGCGCCTGAGAAAAGGAATTACCACCGGTCCGCTCAGGAGAGTTATCAGAAAAGCCAAAGTCCCCGCTTTGATGGTCAAACTCAATTCTCTTTCTCCTCCTGTGCCGAGGTTTTCCTATTTTCCCCCAAAGGTACCAGAACCCTTATCACTCTCTCCAATTGCATGCCCCGGGAAGCCTTAACCAGAACAACATCACCTTTCTGGATAAGCTGCGGGAGATGAGCGATGAGAGTTTCCGGCTCGGGGTAAATTTTAATCCGGCTCCTGTCCATCCCCGCCGCCAAAGCTCCCGCTGCCATCAGTTCCGCGTACTTACCCGTTACCACCAAAAGGTCTACTCCCATCCGGGCCGCGTAAGCGCCCACTTCCCGGTGCCCCTCTTCCGTCCGCTCCCCTAATTCGTACATATCACCTAAAACAGCCACTCGCCGTCCGGACATTGCGGCGAGAAAGTCGAGGGCCGCCTTCATGGAAAGGGGACTGGCGTTGTAGGCGTCGTTGATGACCGTAATCCCTTCCCCCTGCAGGACCTCCATCCGCATCCCGGTGAGACGGACGTTGCTCAGAGCCGTCCCTATCTCCTCGGCCGTAAGCCCGTACCTTAACCCCAACGCCACGGCTGGAAGGGCATTCCAGACGTTGTGCCTCCCGGGTGCAGCTAGGAAAAAGCGCCCTTCTCCCCAAGGAGTGGTTACTGAAAACTCCGACCCTTCCAGCCGGGTAACAATGTCCTTTACTCTAATCTGGCAGTTGTCCCCGCTGCCAAAAAAGTATACGGGACAGCGGCAGCGGTCTGCCTGTCCGGGGAGGAGGTCGTCGTCGCCGTTGAGAAGGGCCATGCCCTCCGGGGGAAGAAAATCCAGCAACTCCCCTTTGGCTTGGGCAATGTTTTCCCGCGAACCGAGAAGCTCCAGGTGGGATTCACCGATGTTGGTAATGACCCCAACGGTGGGCAAAGCAATGGAGCAAAGCTCGGCAATCTCCCCCCTGCCCCGCATGCCCATTTCCACCACTGCTATCTCCGTGGTCTCCTCTATCTCCAGGAGGGTCAGAGGAAGACCGATGTGGTTGTTTAGGTTGGCCCGGGTCTTAACGGTGTTAAACCGGGTGGCGAGAACGGCGGCAAGTAAATCCTTGGTAGAAGTTTTGCCGTTGGACCCTGTTACCGCCACCACCGGAATACCGCTCTCCTGACGGTTGTAACGGGCCAGCCGCTGCAGGGCGGCGGTGGTGTCGTCGACTAGAATCACCGCTGGCCCCTTTTCTGCCGGAAGAAAGCCGTCCTCAAACCGGCTTACTATCAGCGCCGACGCCCCTTTGGTCACCGCCTGGGACAAAAAATTATGGGCGTCGTACCGCTCCCCGATAAGAGCGATGAATACATCACCGTTCTTCATCGTCCTGGTATCGGTGGAAACTGAAGCCACAACGGCTTCTGCTTCTCCCCGCAAAAGCTTCCCGGACACAGCCCGGGCCAGTTCTTTTACTTTAATTGCGCGCATAGCCCATTCCCCGCAAACACTGCCTGGCTACTTCCCGGTCATCGAAGGGCAGAACCCGGTCGCCGACAATCTGGTAGTTCTCATGCCCTTTGCCGGCAATCACCACCACATCTCCGGGCCGCGCCATGCGCAGGGCGTAATCGATGGCTTCCCGCCGGTCGGGAATGACCACGTACTTGTCCATCCCTACCAGGGGGGTTACGCCCGCCTCAATTTCAGCCAGAATGGCCAGCGGGTCCTCGCTGCGCGGGTTGTCGGAAGTGAGAACGGTGAAATCGCTCAACCGGGCCGAAACTTCGCCCATGAGAGGACGTTTTTTCCGGTCCCGGTCGCCACCACAGCCAAAAACAGCAATAAGACGCCCCGCAGTGAGATCCCGGGCCGTCCTCAGCACGTTTTCCAGACCGTCTGGTGTATGGGCGTAATCCACCACTACCGTAAACTCCTGCCCCTCATCGATAAGCTCAAACCGGCCGGGTACCCCCGGCATTGTAGCCAGAGCAGCCTGAATTTTCTCCGGAGCTATACCCTCATTAAACCCCACCGCCGCCGCTGCCAGGGCGTTGTAAACAGTGAAGTATCCGCTCATCCGCATTTTTACCGGGAAATTCCCGTAAGGAGTGAGAAGGTCGAAAGAAAGACCGTCCCGCCGGACATCGATGGCAGCAGCGCGGAATTCAGCTTCTTCGTTATTTATGGCGTAGGTGTGGACTTCCCCGCGGCTGTTGCCGGCAAAAACGTTACCGTAGGAGTCATCCATATTAATAATAGCATACTTGCGCCGGTTTTTAACTGCCTCCTGCCCCAGACCGCGGAAGAGCTTCAGTTTGGCTTCCAGGTAATCTTCCATAGTCGGGTGGAAATCAAGATGGTCCTGGGTTAAATTGGTGAAAACAGCCACATCAAACTCCGTCGCGGCAACCCGCTGCAGAGCAAGGGCGTGGGAAGAAACTTCCATCACCACGTATTTCATCCCCGCCGCCACCATGCGGGCAAACAGGTCCTGCAGGTCGAGGGATTCCGGCGTGGTATTGGTCACCGGCAGCTTCTCCTGCCCGATCTGGTTGTAAATGGTGCCGATCAGTCCCACCGGATGACCGTTGCTCTCTAAGATGGCCTTGATCAGATGGGTAGTCGAAGTTTTCCCGTTGGTGCCGGTAACGCCGATTACGGTAAGCTGCCGGGAAGGGTAATCGTAAAACCAGGCAGCTACTTGGGCCAGAGCCTGGCGGGTATCATCGACGATTATCTGCGTAACCTCCGGGGGGAGTGGTAGCTCCCTCTCGGCCAGGACCGCCACCGCTCCCCGGGCCACCGCCTCCGCAGCAAAGTCGTGGCCGTCAACGCGAAAACCTTTAATACAGGTGAAGAGGTAATCTTTCTCCGCCTTTTTTGAGTTGTAGGCAACTCCCGCTATCATCGTATCCAGAGAGCCGATGACCTGTCTGGGCACCAGCACTTTCTGCAATTCCCGCAGCAGTTTCATCTTCTTCTCCCTCTCTCTTCCCTTGCTACCATGTTTTACCTGTCAATATTATTGCCGCAAACCCTTCCCCGTATCCTCTTTTTGTGAGTCCCCTTTTTCTTCGCTGTCAATTCTTAATTCCATGGAAAGGCAGAAGCCGTCACGGTCCGCTCTCCAGCAGGGGCGGAGCAAAGCGAACTTTCACCTTGGTCCCGGCCCGCACCCGGGTTCCCGGCGCCACATCCTGGGAAACGGCATAACCGGTTGCCCCCGGTTCTGTCTCCAGGCGCAGCCCCAACATCCCCAGCAGTTCGCTTGCCTCCTGCAGGGTGAGACCGGTGAGATCGGGCACCGTTACCTCCTGCCCCTCCTTCACTTCGCCCCAGGGACCGACGTAGAGAATAATCTCCGTCTCCGCCGGCACCACGCTACCGGGTTTGGGCAGTTGCTCCAGCACAACCTCTCCCGCCCCTTCAACCCGGGAACGGAGGCCCGCCGCCTGCACCTTGTGCACGGCTTCTGTCAGCGGCAGGTTAACCAAGGAAGGAACGGTAACTTTTTTCGTATTCTTATCTTCCTTGTCCTTCTTGCTGTTCGCATCAATCTTGGGCGGGATCCCTAAGTAACGGAGAGCGTCTCGCGCCACTGCCTGGAAATGGGGCGCCGCTACCTGGCTGCCGTAGTACATCCCCTCTGGCTCATCCACCACCACTAAGATGACCAGTCGCGGATCTTCCACCGGCACAAAGCCCACGAAGGAAGCAATGTATTTCCCGGGCATATAGCCGCCGTTGGGACCGGCCTTTTGAGCCGTTCCCGTCTTCCCTCCCACCCGGTACCCTTCCACGGCCGCGTTTTTACCGCTCCCGTACAGGACTACCTTTTCTAAAATGCCCCGGAGCTGGCGGGCGGTGTCCCGGGAGATAACCTGCCGCACCATTTCCGGCTTGATTTTTTTCACCTGTTTGCCATCGGGACTGCGAATCTCCTTGACAATATGGGGTTTCATCAGGCGGCCGTCGTTGGCTACCGCCGCCACCGCCGTGATGAGCTGGATAGGGGTTACTGAAACCGACTGCCCGATGGACATAGTGGCTAAGTTAACGTTGGTAATCTCTTTTTCGTTGTAAAGGATGCCAGTGCCTTCTCCCGGAAGTTCCACTCCCGTGGGACGGCCAAAACCAAAGGCGTTGAGGTAGCGGCAAAACTTTTCTTTGCCTAATTTTAACCCAATGGTTATAAAGCCCGGGTTGCAGGAGTTCTGCACCACTTCTACAAAAGACTGGGAGCCGTGGCCGCCGGCCGCCCAGCAGTTAATTCGTTCACCGTCCACCATAATAAAGCCAGGATCATAAAACCTGTCGTTGGGGGTCACCACCCCTTCTTCCAGAGCGGCCGCGGCCGTCACCACTTTGAAGGTAGAACCGGGCTCGTAGTTGAGCCAGACAGCTAAGTTGCGGTCCCGGACTTCGGCCGGGTACTTTTCCCACTGGTTAGGATTAAAGTCCGGCCGGTTACCCATGGCGAGAATTTCCCCCGTCTTGGGATCCATAACAATAATGGTGGCCTGCTTGGCTCTGTGTTCCACCATTATCCGGTCCAGTTCCCGTTCGACAAAATGCTGAATGGTGGCATCGATGGTCAAAACCAGGTGATTGCCGTCCTTGGGCGGGATATACTTATGCAGGGCCTGGGGCATCTCCCGGCCTCGGGCATCCCGTTCCTGGACGATCCAGCCTGGCTGACCACGTAGTTCCTTGTCCATGGTACTTTCTATCCCTGCCAGGCCGTTGTTATCGATACCTACATATCCCAGCACGTGGGAGGCTAGATTGTCGTTAGGGTAGACCCGGCGGGAATCTTCTTGAAAATAAACGCCGGGTAACTTCAGTTCCCTTATTTTTTTAACCTTTTCCGGGTCGGCAATCTTTTTCTCTATGTACTCAAAATTGGTGGGACGGGTGATGATTTTGTAAATGTCATCCGCTTTCCGGCCAAGAATTGCCGCTAACTTCTCCGCCGTCTCGCGGGGATTTTTTATTTGGACGGGAACAGCATAGAGAGTATCGGCACTCACACTCCGGACCAATTCCTGGCCATTGCGATCGTAAATATTACCCCGTTTCCCGTCCACCCGGATGTCGGCCATGCGATTTTCCAGGGCCCGGCGTTGCAGTTCACTGCCGCGAACAAACTGCAGGTAGGCAACCCGGCCCAAAAGAAAAAAAAGAGCCAGCGCTGTGACTGCAAAAAGAGTTGCTATTCTTCTGCGCATAACTATACCAGAGCCCAGCAATTCTGCCAACTCCTTTTTACGGAGCCTGGTGAGCCTCCGCCTTCCAGGAAGACTCCCCTTTCAAACTCTGAAAGAGGTCGATAAAAGCCTGCAGCACAGGCGACCGCTGCTTTTTCTCCTCGGCAGAGGCTACCCGCTGCTCACCCGCGCCACCGGTGGTGCCGGTCGCCGCCTTATCTTTGGTCGGTTCTTCGGGGAGCAATTCCACGCCGGCCACCAGGTCCGGTTTTTGCATCCCCAGTTTCTCCGTTGCCACTTTTTCGATGTGGTCCAAAGACTGAAGCCGTTCCACCGTCAGCAGCAGTTGGTCGTGTTCGGCCTGCAGAGCCGAAAGCTGCTTCTTCATTTTCACCAACCGGTAACCACTTACAGCCAGCTGAGCGTAACAGGAGACAACAAAGAGCCCGGCTATAAAAAAGATCAGCACCAGCCATACATAGAGAGAACGCTCATTGAGGACCTTCCTGGCCTGCCGTTTCCGCCGTTGCGGCCGCGCTCCCCCTCCCGGGAAAACTTCTTCCAGATGGTAATAGTCATACTTTTCTTTGGCCAGTAACAACCTATTCAACCTCCTCCGTTTTTAGAACCCGCCTTGCCCTTCATTCCGCAGCCAGCTTTTCTGCCACCCGCAACTTGGCACTTCGCGCCCGCGGGTTGGCCGCCACTTCCTCCGCCCCGGGTATAACCGCCCCCTTCGTAATAACCTTAAGTTGCGGTTTTCTCCCACAAGTGCAAACCGGCAGCCTGGGTGGGCAGATGCACCCGGCAGCCATGCTGGAAAAGAAATTTTTCACAATCCTGTCTTCCAGAGAATGAAAACTGATTACCGCCACTCTCCCTCCCGGTTTGAGAACCGCCACCGCCTGTTCCAGGGCCTTCTCCAGCACCGTCAGTTCTTCGTTTACCGCTATCCGGAGAGCCTGAAAGGTCCTCCGGGCGGGATGCGGCCCCGTCCGCCTGGCCGGGGCGGGAATGGCTCTTTTCACTATCTCCACCAACTGACCGGTGGTAGTAATGGGCTCTTTTCTCCTGGCCGTTACAATGGCTCGGGCGATTTCCGCCGCAAACCGCTCTTCCCCGTACTGGCGAATTATCCGTGCCAGTTCCTTTTCTTCCAGGTTGTTGACCAAGTCAGCTGCCGTGGTCTCCCGCTGCGGGTCCATGCGCATATCCAGGGGAGCGTCGTAGCGGTAACTGAAACCTCTTTCTTCCGCATCCAGTTGATAGGAGGAAACCCCCAAATCAAACAGGATACCGTCCGCCGGCTTTCCCACCTCTCTCGCCACAATTTCCGCCAGATGAACGAAATTGCTCTTCACCAGGCGAAAAGACGATCCCACAGCGCGGAGATTTTTTTCGGCCGCCGCCAAAGCGGCGTCGTCCTGGTCAATCCCCAGGACAAATCCTCCCGGCTGGCAGAGACGCAAAATTTCCCGGCTGTGCCCGCCTCCACCCACGGTACAATCGATGTAAAAGCCTCCGGGCCGTGGCTTAAGATAGTGAATTATTTCCCTCAGCAAAACAGGGGTATGAGCAAACTCCAATTTTCTCACCTGCTACAAATCGAGATCCAAGTCTAAGCCGGCAATCTTTTCTGCGATTTCTTCGTAGTAAGCTCCAGCGCGGGCCCTGTATTCTTCCCAGACCTCCCGACTCCAGATCTCCACCCGGTTGGATACTCCGATGATGACCACGTCTTTTTCCAGGCGGGCGTACTCGCGCAGGTTGCCGGGGATTAATATCCTGCCCTGCTTATCCAGTTCACATTCGGTCGCGCCAGAAAAGAAAAAACGGACAAAAGCACGGGCATCAGCCCGGGTAAAAGGGAGGGCCTTAAGCTTTTTTTCCAGGGCCTGCCACTCGTTCATGGGGTAGAGGAAGAGGCAGTTGTCCAGCCCTTTGGTGGCCACGAATTTCTCTCCTAACCCTTCCCGAAACTTGGCCGGAATAATCACCCTGCCTTTGCTGTCGATGGTGTGCTGGTACTCCCCCATGAACACGGCCCTGTCACTCCTTCTGGGGATGTTTCCCCACTTTCCACCACTTTTACCCACTATATTCTACCTTATCGGGAGAAAATCCTCCTGCCTTGAGAAGGAAAAGGAAATTTTTAAAAAAAATAAAATAAAAAACC
>JASUSC010000021.1 GCA_030446285.1 Eubacteriales bacterium
TTAATTTTACAATCAACACACAATTTATCCTGCGTGATAAAAAATATCAACTTTCCAAAACCGCCAGCAAAGAAGCCATTTCCAAAGCCGAAACTGCCGCTTCAAAACCCTTGTTACCAGCTTTGGTACCGGCTCTTTCGATGGCCTGTTCCAGGGTATCAGCAGTAATAACCCCGAAAATAACAGGCACGCCAGTGTCCAGGGAAACCTTGGCTATCCCTTTGGCCACCTCGGCCGCCACATAATCAAAGTGAGGGGTAGCACCTCTGATTACTGCCCCCAGGCAAATTACGGCGTCGAAATCGCCTCTTTCCGCCAGTTTACGGGCCACCAGCGGAATTTCAAAGGCTCCGGGAACCCAGGCCACACAGATGTCTTCCTCCGCCACTTCATGGCGGGTCAGAGCATCAATGGCCCCGCTCAACAATTTGCTGGTGATAAATTCGTTGAACCTGCTCACCACCAGGGCAAATTTTTTCCCCCTGCCCACCAGTTCGCCTTCGTAAACCCTCACGCTTTCTTCCTCCTTCTCCCGAGCTTTCCTCTCCCTTTACAGGTTCAGCATATGGCCCAGCTTTTTCTTTTTGGTCGCCAGATAAAACTCGTTGTTCTCGCAAGGCGGGATTTCAATGGGAACCCTTTCCACAACCTTCAAACCGTATCCTTCCAGTCCGGCTATTTTCCGGGGATTGTTGGTCAAAAGTCGAATCTTCTTCAACCCCAGGTCGGCCAGGATCTGAGCGCCGATGCCGTAATCCCTGAGATCCGGCGGGAAACCTAAAAGCTCGTTGGCTTCCACCGTATCTTTGCCCTCATCCTGCAAACGGTAGGCTTTTATCTTGTTGGCCAGCCCAATACCCCGGCCCTCCTGCCGCATGTAGAGGAGAACTCCGGTCCCTTCTTTGGCAATCATCTTCATGGCCGCCGCCAGTTGATCGCCGCAGTCGCAGCGGGCTGAGCCAAAAACATCCCCGGTCAGGCATTCGGAATGGACCCGCACCAAGACGGAATCCGCTTTCTCCACGTCCCCCATCACCAGAGCTAGGTGACACTGTTTGTCCAGGACACTCTCATAGGCAACAGCTTTGAAATTGCCGTATTTAGTGGGCAGGTTGGCTTCGGCTACCCGCACCACCAATTTTTCCGTCCGCCGCCGATATTGAATTAAATCGGCAATGGTAATAATCTTAAGTCCGTGGCGGCGGGCAAATTCCATGAGTTGAGGCACCCGGGCCATGGTGCCGTCGTCATTCATTATTTCGCAGATCACCCCCGCCGGATAAAGTCCGGCCAGACGGGCTAAATCCACCGCCGCTTCCGTATGACCGGCTCGGCGCAAAACCCCCCCTTCCTTGGCCCGCAGGGGGAAGACATGACCAGGTCGCCGCAAATCTTTAGGTTTGGTGGCCGGGTTGATTAAAGCTTTGATGGTCTCCGCCCGCTCGTGGGCAGAAATGCCGGTAGTGGTGGTGACGGCATCCACTGAAACGGTAAAAGCCGTCTCGTGAGAGTCGGTATTTTGGGCCACCATCGCCGGCAACTCCAGCTGATCCAGGCGCTCCCCCGTCATGGGCACACAAATTAATCCCCGCCCGTAGGTGGCCATAAAAGTGATGGCCTCAGGAGTAACCTTCTCCGCCGCCATCACTAAGTCCCCTTCGTTTTCCCTGTCCTCATCATCGACTACAATGACCATTTTCCCCTGGCGGATATCATCTATGGCCTCTTCGATGGTATTAAATTGAAAAGACATATGTCCTGCCACCTTCTTTCCGGCCAGTTGCTGCCTCTATTTATTTTAGAACATAAAACTTTTGCAGGCAAACAAAACCCGCGGCTAACCGCGAAAATTCTTCCCCTTCCCAGCCGGAGTCATCCGTCAAGAAATCCCGCTTCCCGTAGAGTTTCCAGAGTGAGGCCCGTCTTCGCCTGCCTTTCCTCCTTTTGCCGGAGAAACTTTTCCACGTATTTGGCAATCAGGTCAGCCTCTAAATTTACAGCATCCCCGGGTTTTTTAAACTGAAGGGTAGTGCTCTTAATTGTGTGAGGGATGAGAGAGACGGTAAAAGCCCCCTCTTTCACATCTACTACGGTGAGACTAATGCCGTCCACCGCCACCGAACCTTTGGGAACCAAATAGCGGAGTACTTCCCGCGGGGCTTCAATTTCCGTTACCACCGCAATCCCTTCCCGCTCCTGCCGAACAATGGTACCCACCCCATCGATGTGGCCGCTCACCAAATGCCCCCCCAGCCGGTCGCTCAGCTTTAGGGCCCGTTCTAAATTCACCCCGTCGCCGGGCTTAAGACTGCCTAAATTGGTCTTGCGCATCGTCTCGGCCATAACGTCGGCATGAAAAAAATTACCGCCAAGGTTGGTCACAGTAAGACAGACGCCGTTTACAGCCACGCTATCCCCTAACTTGAGATCTGCCATTATTTTCTCCGCCCGGATAACCAGCCGGAGAAAGTCGTTGCCTCCTTCCACCCGCAGCAAAGTACCCATTTCTTCTACTAAGCCCGTAAACACTAACTACCCCTCCCGGGAAAAACAGTACCGTTACCGCGGCGACCGGAAATAACCTTCTAAGTAGAGGTCCCGCCCTAACAGTCGCCAGTTCACCTCTTCCAGTTCCCAGGCCTGGCTCATGTGCTGGATGCCTTCACCGCCGATGGCGGAAGGTGCTTCTTTTCCGCCGATAAATTTAGGAGCGATAAACCAGCACACTTTATCCACCAGCCCTCTCTCCAGCACATCGGCATTGACCGCCGCTCCCCCCTCGATGAGGACGCTGGTTATCTCCCTCTCTCCTAAAGCCCTGAGAAGCGCGGCCAGGTCAATTTTTCCTCCTTCCTCCTCTAAAAAAATAACCTCCGCACCGGCAGCCCGCAGGGCCCCAATTTTGTCCGCCGGCGCCTTTTCTGAGGTGGCAATTATCGTGGGAGCCTGGGACTTCACCGTCAGTACATTGGCGTCCAAGGGGATTCTCGCCCGGCTGTCGAGAATCACCCGCACCGGATCTTTCGCTTTCTCTCCCTCCAGCCGCACGGTCAGGCGGGGGTTATCGGCGAGAACGGTCCCGATACCTACCAGCACGGCATCGTAAAGATGGCGCAACCGGTGGGCCCAGCGCCGCGCTTCCGGGCCGGTAATCCACTGGCTGTGACCGGTCCGGGTGGCTATTTTCCCGTCCAGGGAAACAGCGCTCTTTAAAACCACAAAGGGAAGACCGGTGGTAATGTACTTGATAAAAACCTCGTTCAGCCGCCGGGCTTCTTTTTCTTTCACTCCTACCACAACTTCGATGCCCGCTTCCCGCATGCGCCGTATTCCCCGTCCGGCAACCCGGGGATTGGGGTCTTCCATGGCCACCACACAGCGGGCAATACCGGCACGAATCACTTCATCCACACACGGCGGCGTCCGCCCGTAGTGGGCACAGGGTTCTAAGTTCACATACAGAGTAGCGCCGCGGGCCCGTTCCCCTGCTTCTCGCAGAGCGTGAATTTCAGCATGGGGTGTACCGGCCTGGCGGTGGTAGCCGGTCCCGATAATTTCGCCGTCTTTGACGATCACCGCTCCCACCATGGGGTTGGGGCTGGTCCACCCGGCCGCCCTCTCGGCCAGGCGCAGGGCTAGTTCCATGTACTTCTCGTCCGTCATTTTTCTTCCCCCTAAAACTTCCAGATGCGCCGCTGAAACTGAATGGCTTCATCAATCCGCAGGCGCACTTGCGGTCGCATAATATTGGGAGGCGGCAAAATGCTGTCCTGGATGTCGCGACCGAAAGAGCCCATTTCGTTGATGACAGCAGCTACGGATGTTCCTAAGGATTCTAAGTTATAACCCCCTTCCAGGGCCGCCACAACCCTGCCCTGGCAGAAGGTCCGGGCCATATCCATCACATGACGGGTCATGCGGCCAAACCCTGCAGCGGTAATTTCCAAGTTGGAGAGGTAGTCGTAAAAATGGGCGTCGGTGCCGCAGGCGATGAAAATAAACTGGGGTTTATACCTCTCCACTACTGGTTCCAAAAGCTGAGTAAAAATGTAATACATTCCTGCATCACTGGTTCCTTTGGGAACGGGAACATTAATGTTGTACCCCTCTCCCGGACCAGCCCCGATTTCGTTGATCCAGCCTTTGTACGGGAAAATACCATCCTGATGGACAGAGAAATAAAGCACCCGCGGTTCCTCATAAAAAATGCTCTGGAGACCGTCACCGTGGTGAGCGTCCCAATCGACGATGAGAATCTTTTCCAACCCGTACCGCTGGAGGAGAAAACTCGCTCCTACCGCAATGTTGTTGAAAATACAAAAGCCCATTCCCCGACCGCGAGCAGCATGGTGTCCAGGCGGCCGCACTAAGGCAAAAGCGTTGTCCACTTCCCCGGCCATCACCTTTTCTACAGCTGTCAGCACTCCCCCCACCGCCAGCATAGCCACTTCGTAGGTAGCCGGAGAAACAACGGTGTCTTCGTCCAGCATTCCTCCGCCAGAGGCCGCCATCCGGGAAATTTTCTCAATATAAGCCGGATCGTGCACTAAAGCTACTTCTTCTTCCGTTGCCCGCCGCGGAGTGAGATGTTCTAATTCATCGAGGAGACCGAATTTATCCAGCGAATCCAGGATCGCTCCTAATCTTTCCCGTACTTCCGGATGTTCACCGGGGTCGTGTTTTAGATAGTCGGTATGATAAACAAGACCCGTGCGCGGCATTTTTTCACCTTCTTGCCAGTTGAAGCAGTTGTTTTACGGCTCCCTCAACATCTTCAGCTTGAAAAACCGCTGAACCTGCTACAATAATGTTAGCCCCTGCTTCCACTACCGTGCGAATATTTTCCGCACAGATACCGCCGTCCACTTCCAGGTCAATTTTTTTCTCCCTCTCAGCCAAAATCTGGCTTAAATTCCTGATTTTTTCCAGAATTGCCGGTATAAACTTTTGACCGCCAAACCCAGGATTTACCGACATCAAGAGAACCATGTCAACTTCGTCAAGAACATAATCGAGAACGGAGAGAGGAGTAGCCGGATTCAAAGCTACCGCCGCCTTGACCCCCGCAGCTTTAATTTTTTGCAGCGAGCGATGGAGATGAAGACAGGCCTCGGCATGAACACAAATTATATCAGCCCCTGCCGCCACAAAATCGTCAATATACCGGTCGGGATCCTCAACCATCAAGTGCACATCAAAAACAAGGCGGGAGTAAGGACGCAGACAGCGCACCACCTGGGGACCGATGGTAATGTTGGGAACGAAGTGTCCATCCATAACGTCTATATGCAGGTAACGGGCTCCGGCCCGCTCAACTTTTTCCACTTCCTCCGCCAGCCGGGCAAAATTGGCCGACAGGATAGAAGGTGCCAGCTCGATCATTCTCTGTATCTCCTTTCCTCCATCTCCCGCAGCTCTTCTAAAAAAGCCAGATAGTTCCGATACCGCGATGAAGGAATTTGCCCCTCTTCCACCGCTTTTTTCACGCCACAATCGGGCTCCCGGTGGTGGAGACAGGAAGTAAACCGGCATTCCTGGGCCGGTTCACTGAATTCAGGGAAATAAGCAGCCAACTCTTCCGGGGCTATTTCCGGAAGATAAAGGCTACTGAAACCAGGAGTATCGGCGACAAAACCGCCCTCTTTCAACTCAAGCAGCTCAACATGACGGGTAGTGTGGCGACCGCGGCCAATTTTAGCGCTTACCTCGCCGGTTTTTAACTGCCAGCCTGGGTTTAAGGCATTGAGAAGAGAGGACTTACCTGCACCCGATGGGCCGGCAAAAACGGTAATTCTGTTCTTTAAAGTTTCCGCCAACTCGTCAATACCCTGACCGGTTACGGTACTGGTAATGAGAAACTTGTAACCGGCCCGCTGGTAAATATCTCGCAGCCGGTAGGGATCTTCCCCTTCCAGGTCTGCCTTGTTGAAGCAAATTACCGCCTCTGGCCCGGCATGCCCCACCTGAACCAGCAGCCTGTCCAACAGAGATATGTTGGGGTCCGGGTCGGCCACGGCAAAAACGATAATGACCTGGTCGACGTTGGCCACCGGCGGCCTCACCAGCGCCAGCCGGCGGGGTAAAACCTCTTCCACAACTCCCCGTTCCCGGTCACTTTCCCGGAAGCGCACTCTATCCCCTACAAGAATGCGTTCCCCCTGCTTGCGAAGCTTCCCGCGGAGGAAGCATTCCCACACCTTGTCTCCTTCCTTAACGTAGAAAAAACCACCGCAAGCTTTGACAACTACACCCTCCCGCATAATCTCTCCCTTTCACCACCTCCGATTAAGGAAGAGTACCTTTCTGGTCGGTAGGTTTGTCGTCCTGCCAGACCTCGTAGCGGGCGTTGCCACCGTAATATACTACCGTTACTTGATCTTCTTCTCCAGGAGCAAAGGTTTTCCTGTACACCTCCGTTTTCCCTCGGCTATCAATAACGAATATGCTGATGGTGTGAAAGTTGCTATCTGGGTTTTTCACCCAGATCCGGGCTTCTTTTTTCTCCGGTCCCGGACCATTGCTTACGGTAACCTTCACCGCCTCCCCTTCCTGCAGTTGGGTGCCGGCAGCAGGCTCCTGAGAGATTACCCGGTCCTTAAAGTATTCGTCACTGCTCTGGCGCCCGATTTCATCGTTGAGGGAAAGACCGAGATCCTCTAATAATTTTTTCGCTTCTTCCAGAGTCCGTCCTACCAGATCGGGAACGGTGACAAATTTAGGTTCCTTCCCTTTACTTACCGTCAAGGTGACCGTACTACCTTTTTCCACCCAACTCCCTGGCTCAGGGGCTTGGTCTATCACTCTATCCTGGGGCACTGTATCGCTGAATTCGTAAGTAATCTCCACCTTAAAACCCCTGTCCTCCAAGGCAAAACGGGCAGCCTGGACCTCTTTCCCCCGCACATCGGGAACACTAACCGTTTCTACTCCTTTGCTCAAAACGAGATTGACAGTCCTTCCTTTTTTTACCTTGCGCCCCGGCTCGGGCACCTGGGAAATCACCTGTCCCGCAGGGACTTCACTGCTGTACTGCTGGTCGATCACCAGCGCCTGCAGCCCTCTCTCTTCTAAAATCCTTTCAGCCTGATCCAGAGTCATTCCCCGCACATCAGGCACCACCACGTCTGGAACGGCCAAGAGAAGGTTCAAGGCGATGCCGAGACCAATGAAAAAGAGAATTCCCGCCAAAATCAAGGCAATTTTGGCGCCCCGCCGCATTTTCTTCTTTTTCGGCTGATTCTCTTCCTGCATCCGTAGGTACTCTTCCGGTGTCAACACCCGCGTTTCCTCCGCCGGCGGCGGAACCGGAAGAGCGCGGGTTCGTTCGTCAATCCGACCGCTCAATACCGTCTTAAGATCGGCCAGCATTTCCCGTGCCGAACGATAACGCCGGTCGAGATTCTTATCCATGGCCCGGAGGATTACTTTCTCCAATTCAGGTGTCACCTGGGGGTTGAGGGCCGAAGGGGGTACAGGCTGTTCCTGGATGTGTTTCAAAGCAATGGCCACCGGCGTTTCCCCATCGAAAGGAACACGCCCGGTAACCATTTCGTACATAACCACACCCAAGGAATAAAGATCGGAATAGGTACCGGTTACTTCTCCCCGGGCCTGCTCGGGCGAAAAATAGTGAACAGAGCCAAGAACGGTGCCCGCCTGGGTAACGGTAGCCGAAGAAACAGCCCGGGCGATGCCAAAATCGGTAACTTTCACTCTCCCATCGCGGGAAATTAGGATGTTATGGGGTTTAATATCCCGGTGGACAATACCGTTTTCGTGCGCATGTTCCAGAGCTAAGCAAATCTGCTCGGCAATGGCCACCGCCCGCTGGGGGGAAAGGGGGCCTTCCTCCCGAATAACTTCTTTCAGCGTTTTTCCCTCTACGTATTCCATTACAATGTAGTAGATTCCGTTGTCCTCGCCTACGTCGTAAACACTAACGATATTGGGATGAGAAAGTTTCGCCACCGCCTGGGCTTCCCGGCGAAAGCGGTTAACAAACTCCTGGTCGCCGGTGAATTCAGGTCGGAGAATCTTTATGGTTACCGTCCGATTGAGGAGGGTGCAGCGGGCTTTGTAAACTAAAGACATCCCGCCTTCACCCAGTTGTTCGAGAATTTCGTATCTATTGCCAATTATCCGGCCGATCATGCTTTCACCTCTGATCTCCTTCGGCCAAAGCCGCTTTAATAATTTCCGCCGCCACCGGTGCCGCCTCTACTCCACCGTAGCCGCTGTTCTCCAGAATTACCGCCACCGCCACCCGAGGTTTTTCTGCCGGAGCAAAGCCAATAAACCAGGCGTGGCTGGCGCCGTGGGGATTCTGCGCCGTTCCGGTCTTGCCGGCTACTTTCACCCCCGGAACAGCCGCCGCCTTTCCTGTTCCTCTTTCCACAACTCCGACAAGAGCTTTTTTCAGGAGAGCCGCAGTGGATGAAGAGAAAGGCTCCTGCCACACCACAGGCGTAGCCCGGTAAATCTCTCTTTTCCCTTCATAATCAGTAATCTTGCTCACTAAATAAGGTTTCATGATTTTCCCGTCATTGGCCACAGCAGCCGCTACCAGCGCCATCTGCAAAGGAGTGGCCAGCAATTTCCCCTGGCCTATAGCCTCCGAAGCCAGTTCCGGACCCCATAGTTCTTTGAGGGGAGCGGTGGTACTCCGGTCAACCGGCAGCTCAAAAGGTATCTCTCCGTTAAAACCGAATTTTTCCGCACCTTCTTTGAAATCTTTCCCACCCAACTGCAAACCCATACGAGCAAAAACCACGTTGGAAGAATACTGGTAGGCCTCGTAAAAATTCAGCCAGCCGAAGGCACTGTGGTCCTTGAGGACAAAACCTTCCACCAGCAGACTGCCCTGACTCTCATAAAGACGGTCGACAGCCGCCGGGTCCTTTTCGAGTATGAGAGCCCCCGTCACCACTTTCATGGTAGACCCGGGTGGATAGAGGCCGTTTAAAGCTCGATTGAACAGCGGAGACGGATCTTCCTTTTGCCAGCGTTTAAACTCGGTATCCACCGCTGCCGGATCAAAGGATGGACTCGTGACCAGAGCCAGCACCGCCCCGGTAGCCGGATCCAGAACCACTACCGCTCCCCGCCGCCCTTTCAACAGGCGATATGCCAGGGATTGAAGTTCGGCATCCACAGTGAGGTAGATGTGATCGCCTAACATTTGCCGGCCGGTCAAACGGCGCCAGAAATTCTCTCTTTCCTGACGCGGGTCTAGCCCCAGCAGGTACTGGTTGTACTCCCCTTCCAGGCCGGTTTTCCCATAACGTTCCGATACATAACCGGTAACAGGGGCTGCGGCAGCTCCGTAGGGCCAGACTCTCACCTGGCGGCCGTTAATTTGTTTATTGCCAGCCAACAAGCGTCCTTTGCTGTCGTAAATATTCCCTCGAACGGTAGATTTCTCCAGTTCCAGGCTGCGCCGGTTTTTGGGATGGGCCATTAAAGCCTCACCCCGGTAAATTTGGACGTAGGTAAGAAAAGCGAACAAAAGTAAATATAACCCCGTGATAAAAAAGGCTGTTTTGCGCAGAGTTCTGTTCACCGCTCTTCTTCCCTGCCAGATATATTTAATAATAACCCCAAGAGAACATAGTTGGCAACTATCGAGCTCCCGCCGTAGCTCACAAAAGGAAGGGTTATACCGGTAAGGGGCATAAGCTTAATAACCCCGCCGATAATCACAAAAGCTTGGAGAGTAAAGAGAGAAGTAAGCCCGGCTGCCAGCAGTCGGCCGAAGTTGGTGGATGCTCGCATTGCCAGTTTAAAACCGCGGTAGAGGAAAATTAGGTAGACCAAAATCAAACCCGCCGCTCCTAAGAAACCCATTTCTTCTGCTATGGCAGCGAAAATAAAATCGGTTTCCACAACAGGAATGAGGCGGGGAAATCCCAATCCCAGCCCCCGGCCAAAAACCCCTCCCGAACCGATGGCGAAAAGGGACTGAACTATCTGGTAACCTTTTCCCTCTATGTCAGCCCAGGGATTGAGCCAAATCTCTATCCGGGTCCTTACATGGCCGAAAATTAAGTAGCACAAATAGGAACCGGCAGCAAAGAGGGAGAGGCCGCCAACAACATAAGAGAGCCGCTCCGTAGCCACGTAAATCATGGTCAGGAAGGTGGCAAAAAAGATGAGGGCAGTACCTAAGTCACGCTGGAAAACGAGGAGGAGCAGGGAGAGCCCCCACATGAGGAGGAGCGGCCCTAAATAGGCCAAGGATGGTATCTCCCAAAATCTGCCTTTCACTGCCGGCAGTAAAAGCAAATCTTTCTTCTCCGCAAGAAAGCTGCTCAAAAACAACACCAGAAATATTTTCCCGAACTCCGAAGGCTGGAAACTAAACAACCCCAGCTGCAACCAGCTTCGAGCTCCATAGGTCTCCTTACCAAAAATAAGAGCGAGGAGGAGAATAAAGAGGGCAATAATGATGTATGTGTACTGGTACCTTTCTAAATTGCGGAAATCGAGAAAAAGGACCGCCAGCAGGAAGATATGAGCAATGAGAATCCAGAAAAACTGACGCCAGGCCAGTTGCGGATTGAGTCGCCAGAGAAAAACCAGGCCTGTATAGGTGAGAAGAGCGGTAAGAGGTAAAAGAAACTTGTCGGCGGCAGGAAGGCGCAAATCAAGGAAAAAACTCACTAAAAGCGGCAGAAAAGCCGCCCCCACCATGCTAACCGCCATACGGAAAGCCTTCTCTCCCTCTTCGGGAAGATAAAAAACCATGATTCCCGTTGCCAGGTAAAGGGAAGCGAGAAAAAGGAGTTTTCTTTCCTCCTGCCGGCTTAACTGCAAAATTTTTTACCTCCCTTTTCAGCCCGTTTAGAGAGAGCAAACCAGCACGGTTACGTTATCATAGCCGCCCCGCTGCAGGGCCAACTCCCCAAGGCGGGGTGCCGCCTCTGCTAAGGAAGATTCCTCCACTACCTGCAAAATTTCATCTTCTTTTACCAGAGTGGACAAACCGTCTGTACAGAGTACCAGCACATCACCCGAATTATAAGTCCAGGAACCGATGTCTGCCTTCACTTCTTCTCTGGTACCCAAAGCCCGGGTAAGAATGTGACGGTGGGGATGATTCTCCGCTTCTTCGGCAGTTATACCTCCTGCTTCCAGGAGTTCATTAACGAGGGAATGGTCTTTAGTGAGCTGATAAATTTTGTGATCCCGGCACAAGTAGGCTCTGCTGTCACCGATGTGAGCCACATATAGTTTTTCCCCCACCACCAGAGCAGCAGTTACAGTAGTTCCCATTCCCCTTTTGCTCTCATCCGCCCGCGCCGTTTCCCAAATTTTTTTGTTGGCCGTTTGGACCGCCTTATCTAAGGCCGCAGCAGGATCGAGACGCAACCAATCTTTCATCTTGCGCAGGCAAGCTTCTATTTCTGTAACAGCGAGACGGCTGGCAGTCTCTCCGGCTCTGTGTCCTCCCATCCCGTCGGCAACAACTGCCAGTCCCAAATCCTCCGCCACCAAGAAGTTGTCTTCGTTCTCCCGCCGCACCAGCCCCACATGGCTGAATTTACTGCATTTCATAAATCCACCCCGCAAAATTGAAAATGAGACCTCCTATCTGAATTATATCTCCTTTTTCCAACGGCACGGGTTCGGAAATAGGCGAACCGTTAACGATCGTACCGTTGCGGCTGCCCAAATCCTTGATCCAGAAGCAGCCGTCCTGCCAGTAGAGAAGGGCGTGGCGGTGAGAGGCAAAACGGTCCTGCACCCTGATCTGGGCTTCTCTGCCCCGTCCGATGAGAGTAGAAGGTCCGGCTTTAACCGTAGCTCCAGGAGGAAGTCCCGGGGCTTCGCTCTCTTTTACCACCAGGAGGGCAACCGCCTTGCCTCGGTTTTCCCTGCCCCCTCCTCTGACAGGCCGCTCCTTAGCCTGATTTTTCTCCCGCGTAAAATCCTGCCACATCAGAGAAAGAAGGGTAAAGAGGAAGAGATAAAAAAGCACAAGAAAACCATAGCGGAGAATAAAGATAATAACCCCCAAGCTAAATCACCCTAAACTTAAAACAGGTTTTCCCCACACAGATAACATCATCGGGAGCAAGCTCCTCTTCCGTTACAGGGGAGCCGTTGACATATGTTCCGTTGGTACTCCCCAAATCGCGAATAATGAATCTGTCCCCCCGCCACTCAATGCAAGCGTGACGACGGGAAACGCTCAGATCTTGCAAAACAATATCACAACCCTCCTGGCGGCCGATGGTTTGCGTTGTAGCCACCAGGGGAAATATTTTCCCTTTCTCTTCTCCCCGAATTACTTCCAGCTCCCCTTTCACCAGAAGCTTGCCACCCCCGGCCACTACAGTAGAGCTTTCCTCCAGGTTTTGTGCTTGCTGAGCAGGAACGGCAGCGATAACCGTTCTCGTGGTGACTTCCTTGAAGTCTGCTTCCCCTCCCTTTTCAATGCCACCCACTGCATCCTTTCGTTCATCTTTTATTTCCGCAAAAAGCCCTTCCACCCGGAAACAGCCGGGGGAAATGGCCGGGTCCATCACAATTTCCACTCGTGGGCCATTTACCAAATCATATTTTTTCTCTTCCGCTTCCCGCCGCAAGTACTCCTCCAATTCCTCTTGGAGCGGTCGTAAAAAAACAGACAGAATCTCCCAGTCCTTTTCCCCTACATAAACACGGTAAAAATTGGGAACGTATACCCGCCGTACGCTCACCGTTTTTTTCGCGCGCATTTCTCTGCCTAACTCTTTGGCGATTTCCACCGGCTGGAGAGGGCCGCTAAACCGTTTCCGAAAAAAACCCTCCAGATACTTCTCCGACAGCCGTTCCAACTTTTGGAAAATGTCCACTTCGACCCCTCCCGGAAAAAAGGGAATGTTACCGGGTGTTTTGACTTCGCCGGAGTTGGCCACAGGCCGCCATAATTTCCGACCCTAACTCCCGTCGTAAAGTAACCGAAATCCCGGCCTCATCCAAAAGCCGCTGAAAAGCGGCAATAACCCGGGGCTCAGGTTTTTCCAGGCCCCTTTCCGGGACATAATTGACCGGGATAAGGTTCACGTGACAGAGCATCCCGCGCAGAAGCCCGGCCAGCTCCCGGGCACACTCCGGACTGTCATTAAGTCCCTTAATAAGAACATATTCAAAGGTCACCCGTCTATGCGTCATCTCAGTGTACTCCCGACACGCCGCCAGTAACTGGTCCAGGGGATACTGCCGGTTGATAGGCATAATCTTATTCCGGAGTTCGTCGTTGGGAGCGTGAAGAGAGACCGCCAGGGTGAGAGGAATTCCTTCCCGCGCCAGGCGCTTGATACCGGGAACAAGACCGCACGTTGAAATAGTTATACGCCGGTAGCCAATGTTCAGAGCGTAAGGTTCGTGAAGAAGCCGGATGAACTTTAGAGTCTCGTCGTAATTCTCCAGTGGTTCCCCTATCCCCATCACCACGACCCGGTTCACCTTCTTTTTCTGGTCGCGGTTCATGACCAACACCTGTTCATACATTTCTCCGCAGGTCAGATCGCGCACTTTGCCCCCGATGGTAGAAGCACAAAAGAGGCAGCCCATGCGGCAGCCCACCTGGCTGGAAACGCAAGCGGTCGCCCCGTAGGAATAGAGCATGTAGACACATTCCACCGTCTCTCCGTCGCTGAGACGAAGCAAGTATTTGGTAGTACCGTCGGCCGCTTGCCACCGGGCCACCACTTCCGCCACCCCAGGGTGGGCAATTTCAGCCAGTTGCTGGCGCAGGGACAGAGGAAGGTTGGACATAGCCGCCAGGTCGGTTACGCCGTGGCGGAAAAGCCACTCCATAATCTGGCGGGCCCGGTAATCGGGTTGGTTTAAGGTTCTCACCAACTGCGTCATTTCCTGCAAATCGAGATCCTTCAAATTGAGGGAGCTTTTTCTGTGACCCGCCTCTTCCAAAAAACTCATTTTTTCCCACCCTGCCTATTCTTTTCTACATCTCTCGACCAATTCCTGCCTTCTTCACCCTTATATTTTACCTCTTCCGCAAGCGGGCGATAAAAAAGCCGTCCATATCTTCTTCCCCGGGCAAAATCTGAACCATACCGTTTCCCGGCTGTCCGGTTGCCAGATTCTGCAACAGTTCCTCTCCCAGGAAGGGCGAAAGGTCTTCCAAACAAAACTCCGGATGACGCCGGCAGAAGGCGGTCACCACCTCTTGATTTTCCGCCGCCGAGACGGTACAGGTACTGTAGACCAGTACGCCGCCCGGTTTCAGACACTCCGCCATGGCATCGAGAATCTCCCCGTTCAGGCGGGCCAGTTCCGCCACCTTTTCCCCGCCTTTCCGCCAGCGAATTTCCGGTTTCCGCCGCAACACCCCTAAGCCGGTGCAGGGAGCGTCCACTAAAATGTAGTCCGCCTCTCCCTTAAAACGCGCTGGCAGTTCCCGGGCATCAGCCGCCACCACTTCGACAATTTTCACCCCTAACCGCCGGCAACTCTCTTCCACCAATTCAAGCTTGTGGGGATGAAGGTCTGCCGCCACAATGCGCCCTTCGTTCCCCATGAGTTGGGCCAGGTGGGTGGTCTTGCCTCCAGGAGCACTGCAGGCATCGATGACGGTCGCACCGGCCGCCGGAGCTAGAGCTCTGGCCACCAGCATCGACCCCTCGTCCTGAATGGTGAAATAACCCTCCCGCCAGCCGGAAATACCGGTGAGAGCGGCAAATCCTTTTATTTTCAACCCTTCCGGCGCAAAACGGCAGCTACTAACCTCCAACCCTTCCCCCTTAAGGTGCCGGGCCAGCTCCTCTCGGGAGATTTTGAGGGTGTTGGTCCGGATGGTGTTGGGCGGAATTTCGTTGTTGGCCCGGCAGATTTTTTCCGTGGCGGCAAAACCCAGCTCCGCAAGCCATCTTTCCACCAGCCAGCGGGGGTGGGAGTAGCGCACGGCTAGGTAACCGGCAGGGTCGTCTTCCGGATCGGGGAAAGAGATTTCCTGGCGCCGCCGGTCCAGGTTGCGTAAAACACCGTTGACAAAAGCAGCAATCCCCTGGTGGCCATATTTGCGGGCCAGTTTCACCGCTTCGTTTACCGCCGCCGGCACCGGTATTTTGCTCAGGAAAAGAATTTGGTAAGCCCCTAAGCGGAGCAGGTCCCGCACCCGCGGTTCCAGTTTTTCCAACGGACGGTTGAGTACATGGCTCAAATAATAATCAAGCGTCCCCCGCCAGCGGAGCACCCCGTATACCAGTTCGGTCAAGAGGGCCCGGTCCTGGCGGGAAAGGGAATAACGGCGCAGGACCTCTCCTAAAGCCAGGTTGGAATATGCATCTTCCTCATGAATAGAATAAAGGACCTTGAGAGCCAGGTCCCTTACGTTAACCTTCGCCGTCAATTATTTCCTCTCCTCTACTCAGTCGTCCCGGCGGCCGAAAAGCCCGGCAATAGCCAGCAGGCGGAAAAGCTCCAGCATGGAAACCGCTACCGCCGCCACATAAGTGAGAGCCGCCGCCTGGAGAACTCTTCTCGCACCAGCCATTTCCTCCCCGACCAGATAGCCTCCTCCTTCCAGGAGAGCCAGAGCCCGCCGGCTGGCATTAAACTCCACCGGCAGGGTGATCAACTGGAAGAGGAGGATGGCCAGGAAAGCAAAAATGCCCAGGTAAATGAGGTTTAGGGAGCGGAAGATGAACCCCAACAGAATGAGCGGGAAATAAAGGTGCGAGCCAATATTCACAATGGGATAAACCGCCGCCCGCAAGTTGAGGGGAACGTAGCCCTCATGGTGCTGGATGGCGTGCCCCACTTCGTGGGCCGCCACTCCCAGGGCAGCGATAGAGGTGCCTCGGTAAACTTCCGGCGAGAGCCGCAACACTTTGGCGGAAGGATCGTAGTGGTCCCCTAGATGGAAAGGCGTCTCTTCCACCACTACATCGTAGATTCCTTTCTCATGAAGAAGCCGCCGAGCCACTTCCCCGCCCGTGAGACCGGCATAGGTAGCCAGCCGCTTGTAACGGGCGAAAGTTGCGCTCACGTTGAGCTGGGCCAGCAGGGAAATAATCAAACCGATAATGGCTAAAAAGAAGTAAGGATCGCCAAAGAAAAGAGGCATCTACCAGTTACCCCCCCTTGCCTGCCTGTTAATATGTGTCTCATTCTATACTTTATTCACCTGACCGCCCAAAATCAATCCACTTTTTATCTGTCCCCCCCGGACAAACTCGGCTGCCGTCATCCGTTTCCCCCCGGCAGGTTGAACTTCCAGAACCAGGTAGACCCCTCTCCCCGTGGCCACGGTGAAACCCCGCCGCGGGTCAATTTCTACCACCGTGCCGGGTGAGAAAGAAGTCTCCTCCGGCAGCGGCTGGCCCCGCCAGATCTTCAGCACCTTTTCCCCTAAGTAGGTCCTCGCCCCGGGCCAGGGGTCCATCCCCCGCACATGATTGTGAACCTCCCGGGCCGACCGTCTCCAGTCGATAATTTCGTCTTCCGCCCGTAAGGGAGAAGCATATGTAGCTAGTTCCTCCTCCTGAGGGCGGGGGACAATTTCCTTTCTGGCCAGAAAGGGCAGCGTTGCCAGCAGCAGTTCTGCTCCTAACCGGGCCAGGCGGTCATGGAGGCTGCCCACATTTTCATCGGGGCCGATGGCAAGAGAGGCCTGGTTTAAAATGGGGCCCGTGTCCATGCCCGTATCCATGAGCATAATGGTAACCCCGGTCTCTTCCTCCCCGTTAATGATGGCCCTGTGAATGGGCGCAGCCCCCCGGTAGCGGGGAAGCAGGGAAGCGTGAACGTTGACACAGCCGAGGGGCGGGAGGTTGAGGACATCCGCCGGCAGAATCTGCCCGTAAGCTGCCACCACCACCACATCCGGCTGAAGCTCCCTGAGCAGGGGCAAAAAGGCAGGGTCTTTGATGTTTTTCGGCTGAAAAACCGGCAGTCCTTTTTCTTGGGCAACCACCTTCACCGGCGGCGGAGTCAAGACCTGTTTTCTGCCCCGGGGACGATCTGGCTGGGTAACTACTCCCACCACCTGATACCCGGCCTCTACCAGGGCCAGAAGTGATGGGACGGCGAAATCCGGGGTTCCCATAAAAACTATTCGCAACACTGGCCTTACCCCCGTCTTTATTTTTTCCTCCTTATATTTTTGGCCCGATCGATGAAAAGAATCCCGTCCAGATGGTCGATTTCATGCTGAAAGGCCCGCGCTAAGAGCCCCTCGCCGTGATATTCCACTTCCTTGCCAGAAGGGTTGAGGCCCCGCACCACCACCCGCGCTGCCCTGGTCACTTCCCCGGTAACGCCGGGAATGCTGAGACAACCTTCAAAATCCGTCTCCTCTCCCTCGGCGGAAACAATTACCGGATTGATGAGCTGGATCAGACCATCGCCCACGTCAATAACGATGGCCCTTTTCAACACCCCGATCTGGGGGGCAGCTAAGCCGACTCCCTTGGCCTCGTACATGGTCTCGGCCATATTTTTCAACAGTTTGTGAATGTTGGGGGTAATCTTGGTAATTTCTTTGGCCCGCTGCCTGAGCAAAGGGTCTTCGTAAGTGAGAATACGGTAAACAGCCATAGCGTACCTCCTCAAAAAAATTTCTTCCGCAGAATTAAATCATCCCCATCGGGTCCATATCAATTTGTAACCCCACAGGAGCCATCTCCCGGGCTTCTTTAACCACATCCAAAGCCCGCCGTAACAGCCACCGCAGTTCCTCCGGCTCCGGCCCTTTCAGGGCCATCTGCCAGCGATAAGTATCTTTCAACTTCTGGAGAGGAGCCGGTGCCGGACCTAACAAAGAAACTCCGGTCACACCGGCCTGTTCCATCTGCAGCCGCAGTTCTGCCCCTAAGAACTGAGCCCCTCGCACCACCTGTTCCTCTTTTCTCCCCAGCACCACCACCCGCAGGAGATGGGTAAAGGGAGGATATTTCATCCGTTGCCGGTATTCCATTTCCCGCCGGTAGAAAGAGTGGTAATCGTGATTCCTCACCGCTTGGATGGCGTAGTGATCGGGATTGTAACTTTGCACCACCACCTGGCCCGGTATTTTCCCACGACCCGCCCGGCCTGCCACCTGGGTTACCAACTGGAAGGTACGTTCGGCCGCCCGGAAATCCGGCAGGTTGAGGACGGTATCGGCCGAAACCACCCCTACCAAGGTCACAGCGGGGATATCCAACCCTTTGGCAATCATCTGAGTGCCGATGAGGATATCGGCCTTCCCTTCCCGGAATAGGTTGATAATTTTTTCATGGGCGCCGCGCCGGGAAGTGGTGTCCACATCCATACGCAGAACCCGGGCCCAGGGGAAAAGCCGTTTCACTTCTTCTTCAATTTTCTGAGTGCCCGTCCCGAAATACCGGATGTACCTGCTCCCGCACTGGGGACAGGAATCCGGATTGGCCACCCGCAGCCCACAGTAGTGGCAGCGAAGCTCGTTTACTCCGGCATGGTAGGTAAGGGAAACATCGCAGCGCCGGCACTTCATCACCAGGCCACATTCCCGGCAAACCACGAAGGTAGAAAACCCACGCCGGTTGAGAAAGAGAATAATCTGCTCGCCCCGGCGCAACCGCTCGGCCATCTCTTTCTGGAGTAAACGGCTGAACACCGAGCGATTGCCCTCTTTCAATTCTTCCCTGAGGTCGACTATTTCCACCCTGGGCAGGGGGCGGTTGTCCACCCTCGCCGGCAGGGACAGCAGGTGATACTCTCCTGTTTCGGCTCGGCGAAAGCTTTCTAATGAAGGAGTGGCACTGCCCAGAATAACCGGACACTGAGCCAGTTTCGCCCGCATAAGAGCCACTTCCCGGGCGTGGTAGCGGGGACTCTCTTCCTGTTTATATGTATTCTCGTGTTCCTCGTCAATAACGATCAAACCGGGCTTGCGCAGGGGAGCGAAAACTGCCGACCTGGCTCCCACCACAATATCAGCCCGGCCGGAAAAAATCCGCAACCATTCGTCGTTCCGTTCTTTTTGACTGAGAGCACTGTGCCATACCGCTACCCTGGACCCAAATCGATTTTTAAAGCGCTCAACCATCTGGGGTGTGAGCGAAATTTCCGGTACAAGAACCAGCGCCTGCCGACCCACCGCCAGAACTTCCTCTATCGCCCGCAGGTAAACTTCCGTCTTCCCGCTTCCCGTAACCCCGTGGAGGAGAAAAACTTCTTTCCTCCCTTCCCGCAAGGAGGGCCGGAGAACTGCTAGCACCTCCTCCTGCGGGGGAGTTAACACCGGCGGAAGCTGGAGGGGCTCTCCGTTCCCTTCCTCTTTTCTTTCCTCCAAATCCTTTCGCTTTATCCTTCGCAGCCGGGCAGGAACAATACAGTTCAGAGCTTCCACCAGCGGACACAGGTAATAAGCTGCCATCCACCGGGCCAAAGCCAGCAACTCAGAGCTAATTACCGGCACTTCATCCACGATATCTTCAATTTCTTTTATTTCCATGCCGGCTACCGGACAGTTGTGACTAAGACCTACAATGTACCCTTTCTCCTGCCGTCTTCCGAAAGGCACCTTTACCCTCATTCCCGGTTGCACCTGTTCCCGGTAACGAACAGGGACAACATAGGTAAAAGGCCGGTCAACCCGGTGCACGGCCACATCCACGACCACTTCTGCATACAATTTATCCGTCCCCAAGTTCTTTCACCCACCCGGCTTCTTCCTTCAGCCAACCTTGCGGGATTTCAGTAACTCCAGAACCCGGTCCAAAATTACCTCGGCCACGTCCTCTTTCTTCATCAACGGCAGTTCCTCCTCCCGGCCGTCGGCGTAAAAAAGCCGGACCGCATTGGTAAGGGTCCCGAACCCCGACCCAGGATTGGTAATGTCATTGGCAACAATAAGGTCGGCTTTCTTTTCCCGCAGTTTGCGGCGGGCATATTCCGCCAGTTGATGGGTTTCGGCGGCAAAACCTACCAGAACTTTGTCTCCTTTCTTCTCGCCTAGGCCGGCGAGAATATCAGGGTTTTTCACCAGCCGTAGAACCACCTCATCCTTTTCTTTTTTTATCTTCTTCTCTTCCTTCACCGCCGGCCGGTAGTCTCCCACCGCCGCCGCCATAATTACCGCCTGAACAGCGGGAAAATACTCTTCCACGGCCGCCTGCATTTCAAGAGCGCTCTCCACCTGGACCACTTTGACCCCTGCCGGAGGCGCCAGAGCCACAGGTCCGGTGACCAGAATCACTTCCGCTCCCCGCTGGGCCGCCCGTTCGGCGAGAGCATATCCCATGCGACCGCTGCTGGGATTACTGATAAAACGAACGGGGTCGATGTATTCCCGGGTGGGACCGGCCGTAATCAGGAGGGATAAGCCTTGTAAGTCCCCTCCGGTCAGGATTTCCCGGCAGCGGGCGATAATTTTTTCCACCGGAGCCATCCGCCCCTTGCCGCTGTAGCCGCAGGCTAAGGGTCCTTCTTCCGGCTCAACTATGTGATAGCCTAACTCCTGCAGCAGGCGCAGATTCCGTTGCACCACCGGGTTCTCATACATATGGACGTTCATGGCCGGCGCCAGCAGAACCGGGCCGGTCATGGCCATGACGGTAGTGGTGAGCATATCGTCGGCAATCCCGGCGGCAATTTTCCCGATAATGTTGGCCGTTGCCGGAGCTATCACTAACAAATCAGCCCGGTCCGCCAAGGCAACGTGCTCCACCTCCCAGCGGGAAGGCGGCGCAAACATATCGGTGATAACCGGGTTCCGGCTCAAAGTCTGTAAAGTAAGGGGGGTGATGAACTCCTGGGCCGCTGCCGTCATAATGACGTGCACATCGGCCCCTTCCTTCACCAACCCCCGCACCAGTTCTGCCGACTTGTAGGCGGCGATACCGCCCGTTACCCCTACAATTATGCACTTTCCTGTGAGCAACTTTCTCTCCCCTGCTTTCCCCACCGCCATTACTTGATACCGCTCTTGGTCCGCTCGTACTTGATTTTCCCAGCGGCTATTTCCTCCAGAGCCACCGTTACCGGTTTGGTGGCATCCGTATCGACCAATTTTTTCTCTCCTTCGGTAAGAGCCCGGGCCCGTTTGGCCGCGGCCACCACTAGAGTGTATTTGCTGTCCACCTTTTTGAGCAGAATGTCAAGAGAAGGCTGTCTCATCCTCTCTCCTCCTCCCCGCATATATGGTGATATAACTCTTTATTTCTCTCCACCCGGCATTTCTCGGCAGTAATTATCGCTCTAATTTTGGCCACCGCGTCTTCCACCCGATCGTTAACCACCACGTAGTCATACTCGCGGCAGGCCGCAATCTCTGCGGCGGCACTGGCCAGCCTGCGCTGGACGGCTTCTTCCGTCTCCGTTCCTCTTTCTCTAATCCGTCGTTCCAGTTCCGCCAGGGAAGGAGGCATGAGAAAAATAAATACTCCCCGCGGAAACTGGCGCCGGACCTGCCGGGCCCCCTGGATATCGATCTCCAGGAGAACGTCCCGGCCTTGGTCCAACCATTCCACCACCGCTTTCCGGGGGGTACCGTAGAAGTTTCCGTATACTTCCGCCCATTCCAGCATTTCGCCCGCCGCCACCATTCGCTCAAACTCTTCCCGGCTGATAAAGTAGTAATTCTTGCCGTCCACTTCACCGGGCCGCGGCGGGCGGGTGGTGGCGGAAACAGAAAAAACCAGGTCCGGCTGGCAGTTGAGCAGTTCCCGGCACACTGTGCCTTTACCAGCCGCTGAGGGACCTGAAACAACAATCAGTAAACCTTCCACGGGGCATCTCTCCGTATCTTATTCCTCCGGTTCTTCAACCGTTGCTGCTTCTTTTGCTGTCAAACGATGGGCCACCGTCTCCGGCTGAACAGCGGACAGGATAACGTGGTCACTGTCGGTAATAATCACCGCTCTTGTCCGACGACCGTAGGTGGCATCAATTAACATTCCCCTGTCCCTGGCTTCGGTAATAATCCTTTTAATGGGAGCAGATTCAGGGCTGACAATCGCCACTATCCGGTGGGCGGAGACAATGTTGCCAAAACCGATATTGATGAGTTTGATATCCATCTCAGGACCTCCTCAAACTTTTTCTTAAATCCCAAAAGACAACCTCTACTCTATATTCTGCACCTGTTCGCGGATTTTTTCCAGTTCTCCTTTGGTCTCAACCACCAGTTGAGTTATGGTCAAATCAGAGGCTTTGGCTCCGATGGTGTTCACTTCCCGGTGCATCTCCTGAAGTAGAAAATCCATTTTTCTGCCCACCGGCTCAACGGCCGTAAGCAATCCCCGCATCTGCTGGACGTGACTGTGCAAGCGCACCAATTCTTCGTCAATATTGCAGCGTTCGGCAAAAATTGCCACTTCCGCCGCCAGCCGGGCGGGGTCCACTTCGGTTTCTCCCAGCAAACCCTCTAGTCTCTCCTGCAGTTTCACCCGGTACTCCTCCACCACCAGAGGTGCCCGCGTCTCTATTTGCCGGCGCAACTCTTCCACCCGCTCAAGTCGCCGGCTAATATCTTCTGCCAGCCTGCTCCCTTCCTGCTCCCGCATGGCCACCACGGCCCGCAGGGCTTCCTCCACGGCCGGAGCCAGGCTGCGCCACTCCTCCTCCAGGTCGGCTTCCTCTTCCTCGACCAGCAGCACCTCCGGCAGGCGCACGAGCTCCGGGAGTGGAAAATCCTCTTCTTTTCCAAGGAATTCCTTTAGTTCTCTTATGGCATTATAATAAGCCAACGCCATTTCTTTGTCAACCTTGACCCGGCGGCTTCGGCCTTCTCCCGGCGCCGCCTGGACGTACACCTCCACCCGACCTCGGTGCAGGTACCCGCTCACCAGCGTCCTGATTTTCTCTTCGAGGGGGCTGTGGAAACGGGGCAGACGAATTACCATGTCCAGATAGCGGTGATTGACCGTTTTGACCTCCACCGTATAAGTATAACTCTTGCCGGCTGCCTCCGCCCTGCCAAAACCGGTCATACTGCGCAGCATCCTCTCACCCTCCTTTCTGCGCCGGTCATTCATCGGGGATAAAGAAAAGCGCCCCTTCACGGAGCGCCTTGCTGGTCCGTTAGCTGAGAAGGGCAGCTTCGGGATACACGCTGACCCTTTTCTTGTTTTTACCCAAACGCTCGAATTTCACGTAACCGTCCACCAGAGCAAAAAGGGTGTCGTCCTTACCAATGCCCACGTTCAGGCCGGGATGAACCTTGGTACCACGCTGCCGCACCAAGATATTTCCAGCTTTAACCAGTTGCCCGTCATACCTTTTCACACCTAATCGTTTGGATTCGGAGTCCCGACCGTTCCGGGAGCTACCAACCCCTTTTTTGTGGGCAAAAAGCTGCAGATTTATTTTCAGCATAGTTTACACCTCCTTTGTTTCCACTTTTACATGCCGGGGATAAGACTCAGCCACCGCCGTAAGTCCGAGCAGCATGGCTTCGAGAATGGCATCGGCCTGTAACCTCGTTTTTTCGGGCAAATCCTGCGGCAGCACCACTTCCATTAACCCGTCTTTTATTCTTTTCCGCTGCAATTGAATTCCCAAGTATTCCTGCAAACCGTAAAGCGCCGTGTAGGCTATAGACGACACCGCGGCGCACACCAGGTCAAACTCTTCCCCCTCCCGGCGGGCCAGAGCATGACCGGCAATGCGGTAGCCTTCCACATTGCTACCACGGCGCCAGATCGTCACCCTGATCATCCCGGATTAACCCCGGATTAGCCGATGATTTTTTCTACCTGCACCTTGGTGTAAGGTTGCCGGTGCCCCTTTTTCCGCCGGTAGTTTTTCTTTGGTTTGTACTTGAACACGATGATCTTGGGACCTTTGACCTGATCCAGAACCTTCAGCACCACCTTGGCCCCCTCTACCAGCGGCTGACCCACTTTCAGAGTATCTCCATTTTTCACCGCCAATACCCGGTCAATCTCCACCGTCTCACCGGGATTCACGTTCATCTTCTCCAGCAGGAGGATATCTCCTTCCTGTACCCGGTACTGCTTGCCACCAGCTTCGATAATGGCGTACACCTGTAACTCCACCTCCCACACTGAGCTCGCCGGCGCGGGCACGCTGACGCGTTTTTCAGCCCGAACCGTGCGGCAGGCTGCCGCCCGGCACGACAGCCGTTGATCATACATTACACAAGTATATACCAGGAAACCGCTTCTGTCAATCACCCGCCACCTTCTGGGACGTGTAAAATTTAAGTAGGTGAAAGCAGGGAAAGGGGAGAGAGAAGAAGAAGAAGAAGAAAAAGAGACTTCACCAGACCAGGAGGAGAAAGAGAGTGAGGTCTCTTATGAGTGATTGATGGAAGAGCGGGACCGGGGAAGGTGGGAAGTGGTAGGGTTTCGGACGAAGGGAGCGATAAGCAGCTTTGGGGAATTTCCATATTAAGAGGCAGTTGTACCGGGACAAAAAGACTGGAGAGAGCAAATTTTTGTTGGATGAAGTATTAGGCTGGCCGGAGAGGACGAGGATAAC
>JASUSC010000083.1 GCA_030446285.1 Eubacteriales bacterium
GCACATCCACAGCCATAATAAAAAAGAACAAATTTTGCCCGGCTGGGTGTCGAAAAACACTTTCTCAATAAGACGGAGGGATTGCCATGCATTACTTCTGCAGCCGGCGCTTTACCGTCCTAATTCTGTGCCTTTTCCTCTTTACTTTCTCTTTTGGAGGCGGCTGCAGCAAAGGGGACAAAAAACCCCTGGCCGTCGGTAACCAGCAAAAAACGGTAGTTGGAGTAAGTCTGGCCGACGGGAAAAAGGAACCCGGCAAATCCCTGCGCAAAGCTTTAGAAGAGGCGGCCAAAAAAGAAAAAAACCTGCGCCTGGTCTTTGCCGACGCGGGGGGTGACAGCAGCAAGCAGGAAGAAGACCTGCAAAAACTGACCACCGCCGGGGTCAAGGGAATCATCTTCCAACCGACTCCAGGTCTTTCGTCGCAAGCAGTCCTCAATCTGCTGGCCCGAAAGATAAAAACTGTAGTCGTGGAAAAACTCCCCCAGGCCACCCCTGTAGACGCCTACATTTCTTATGATCACCGGCGTGCCGGCGAGTTGATGGGGCAGTTCGTCCTGGAAAAAATCAAAAACCAGCCGTCTCCCACTGTTTTCTGCCTCCAGGAAAGCAAAGGGGACAAAGAAAACCAGCAGATTCTGGCCGCCATGACCTCCGTTCTCCAGCAAAAACCCGGAGCCCGCATCCAGCTTCTTTCTCCTGGGCAGGGTCAGGAAACCTCTTCCCCCCAGCAACTCACACCGCCGCCGGCTGCCATCGTGGTGCTGAGCCCGGGCCTGTTGCCGAAATTTCCCGAAATGAGCGGAAGCTCTTCCGGCCAGCAACCGGTAGCTGTGGCTCTGGGCGGAGGCAAGGAAGCGGCTGCCGCCATCCAAGAAGGAACTCTTACCGCTATGGTCGATACCCGTCCCGACCTCATGGGCCAGATGGCTGTAAAAGCGGTCCAGGATTTGATTAAAAACCAGCGCTGGGATCCGGAAACTCACCTCCAGAGCGACTCGGCCGATGTCCCGGCGCGCATGGTACCCCTGCGCTTGATCACAAAAGAAAACCTTTTCCTGGTCGAAGTGCAGCAAGGGGCGAAAAAGGGCAAAAAGAGCAACGAAAAAGGCGGAAAGAGTGTCGGCAGTCCCGGTGAAGGCGAAAATAAAGGCGGCGGCCAAGGAGGAGGCAGCGGAGAACAGGAGGGAGAAAAAGGTAAAAGGAAGAAAACCAAGATAAAAGTGACCACCCGGCAAGGCAAAACCGTAGAATTTACCGTGGACGGTGAAATTGAAAAACTGGAAACTTCCCCTGTCGGCCAGGAAGGAAGCGGTCAGCAGGAAGGGGGCTGGTAACGTCAGCCGGCCCTCCTTTTTCTCCCGCCAGAAGATAAAAGCCAGACAGGAGAAGCAGGATTCCACCGGCTACACGGCGTCCGTGCCGTGAGATCCGGCTGACCCAAGCATAAGGAAGAATTTTCTTAGGAAGTTAGCCTCGTCCTAAAAAATACCCCTTGACCAGTGCTAAAAAATGGATTTAACATAAAAGTTGAATAAAATGTTTCATACTTGTACTTGGGAGGGATAGGTATGAATCTGATGCGTTGGAATCCCATGCGGGACCTGTGGAATCTGAAAGAAGAAATGGACAAGTTCTTCGACCTCACTCTGAACCGCTGGCCCTTCCCCTTTGACGCGGCAACACCCCGTATCGACATGTACGAAACGGAGAAAGAAATCGTAGTCAAGGCAGAACTTCCGGGTATTGAAGATAAAAACAACATTGAAATCTCCGTCTCGGAAGACACCCTCTCCATCAGCGGCAAGTACAGCGAAAGCAAAGAGGTGAAAAAAGAAAACTACTATCACAGCGAGCGCTACACCGGTTCCTTCGCCCGCACCATTCCTCTCCCTGTGGAAATCAAACCGGACGAAGTAAAAGCCACTTACAAAAACGGCATCTTAGAAATCCGCATGCCCAAGGCCGATAAAGGAAAAGGTAAGCGGATAAAAGTTGATATTGAATAAAAAACAAACCCCTCTTTGCCAGAGGGGGTTAATTTTTTTTCTGCTTACAGCCCGGCGTCGGCGCGCAAGGCTTCTGCTTTATCAGTTCGCTCCCAGGTAAAGTCGGGGTCCTTGCGACCGAAATGGCCGTACGCAGCCGTCTTCTTGTAGATGGGACGGCGCAGATTTAGATCGCGGATAATGGCCGCCGGCCGCAAATCGAAGTGATGGCGAATGAGCTCAACGATTTTCTCATCGGGAATCTTGCCCGTGCCGAAAGTCTCCACCATAATGGATACGGGCTTGGCCACGCCGATGGCATAGGCCAATTGTACTTCACATTTGTCAGCCAGTCCAGCGGCCACGATGTTCTTGGCCACGTAGCGGGCAGCGTAAGCCGCCGACCGGTCCACCTTGGTGGGATCTTTGCCGGAGAAGGCACCGCCGCCGTGACGGGCCATCCCGCCGTAAGTGTCGACAATGATTTTGCGGCCAGTGAGACCGGCATCCCCCTGAGGACCGCCTATTACAAAACGCCCGGTGGGGTTAATTAAAAAGCGGGTACGGTTGTCCAGCAAATGGGGAGGAATTACCGGTTTAATGACCTTTTCGATAATTTCTTCCCGGATAGTATCCATGGGCACATCGGGTTTATGCTGAGTAGAAACTACCACCGTGTCCACCCGTACCGGTTTGTCATCTTCGTACTCCACCGTTACCTGGCTCTTACCGTCCGGACGCAGGAATGGAATCTCCCGGGTTTTCCTCGCCTCCGCCAGCCGCATGCAGAGACGGTGGGCCAGAGAAATGGGAAGAGGCATATAATCCTCCGTCTCGTTGGTGGCGTAACCGAACATCATCCCCTGGTCGCCGGCACCGAGGGCCTCGATCTCGTCCTCACTCATCTCTCCCAGTTTGGCTTCCAGTGCCCGGTCCACGCCCATGGCAATGTCGGGGGACTGTTCGTCAATGGAAGTGAGGACGGCACAGGTGTCACAGTCAAAGCCGAACTTGGCCCGGGTGTAGCCTATTTCTCTGATGGTTTCCCTTACCACCCGCGGAATATCCACGTAGCAGTCGGTGGTTATTTCGCCAAAGACCAGCACCAGGCCCGTGGTTACCGCCGTCTCACACGCCACTCTGGCATCGGGATCCTGAGCAAGGATGGCATCCAGAACCGCATCAGAGATCTGGTCGGCAATTTTATCGGGATGACCTTCCGTAACCGATTCGGAAGTGAAAAATTTTCTTGCCATAAAACCCTCTCCTTTTTTTCTCCCGTGGTCTCTTTTTTGGAGAAAAAATTCCCCAGGTCAACAAGATAATTGTAGCAAAAGGGAAAAACAGTGTCAATAAACTGAGGATTCTCTGTCATTCTCTGTCCCACCCATGTTCTGCCCGGCGAATCACGAAATATGCTAGGGCCAAAATAATCACCGTTCCGCATCTCGCCGCAATATCCATAATATGTTCCCAAATATGTTCCCAGCCGTCCATTTTCCCCATGGATTTCTGTACTTCCACGTAAAGACTCTGGCGAATGGCCGAGATGATACCAATACCGATAAAAGTTCCCACACCGAACTTCTCTTTGCGAAAGAAGCGGACCACCGTCCAGAGAATCTCTTTGATGATCATGATAAGAAAAGCATTTGGTGATAAAGAGAAGGGCTCGCTAATGTGTTGCCCGGAAAAAGGACGGTAAACCATCTCTCCTGCCGCTGTAACCAGCATTACAGCAACTGCTAGCTGCATCAGGTATTCTCCATAAACAAGCAATTTGGTGATGATGCGCGTTACCTCAATTTCTCTCTCCCCCCAGTAGCACATAAAGGAAGAAGCACCCCGGAACCGGGATGCTTCTTTCCGGCTTATTTCAGTTCTACAGTTGCACCAGCTTCTTCCAGTTTGGCCTTGATCTGCTCGGCTTCTTCCTTGCTGACTTTCTCTTTTACCGGCTTGGGAGCGCCATCTACCAGGTCTTTGGCCTCTTTCAGGCCCAGACCGGTGATCTCCCGCACCACTTTGATAACATTGATCTTCTTGTCCCCGGCGTTGGTCAGAATTACATCAAATTCGGTTTTCTCTTCTGCCGCCGGAGCTGCTGCCGCCGCACCAGCCGCCGGAGCAGCCGCCACCGCTACCGGAGCAGCAGCCGTTACGCCAAACTCTTCTTCAAAAGCTTTAACCAGTTCGGCCAGTTCCAGGACAGTGAGGCTTTTTACCGCTTCCAGAATCTCATTAACTTTGGACATAGTCCTCTTCCCTCCTTAAGAAATCGTTTTTGTTGATTTGGCAAAGAAACTTAAACAGCTTTTCTTATCAAGCGCTCTCCGCTTCCTTTTTCTGCCGGATAGCCTCCAGCACATACACCAGATTGCGGAGGTTGGCCTGCAGGACGCCGGCAAAACCGTACAGCGGCGCCATCATGCCACCCAGCACTTTGCCAATAAGTACCTTTCTGGGAGGCAGGGCAGCCAGACCTTTGATTTCATCCACCCCGATAATCCGGCCCTGCAAGACGCCGGCTTTAAAAGAAAGTTTTTCGTTTTCCTTGGCAAAATCAACCAGGACCTTAGCCGGCTCTACCGGATCATCATAAGCAAAGGCCAGAGCAGTAGGACCCTCCAGGAACTGGTCCAAGTCCAGGTTAAGCTGCCGAGCAGCAAGGCGGGTAAGGGTATTTTTCGCTACCTTGAACTCCCCACCACATTCCCGGAGTCTTTTGCGCAAAGCGGTAATTTCAGCCACATTCAACCCCCTATAATCGGCCAAAACCACGCTCTGCGCTTTCTCCAGTTTCTCCTTGAGTTCCTGAACTATCTTCTCCTTTTCGGCCCGATTGGGCATCCACTCACCCCCTTCGTTTCGGTTTTTCCGGGCATGGAAAAAAGAAAGCCCCCTGTAGACACGCGCAGGGAGCCCTTGCGTTTCGAGTTCTCCATGCCTCGGCTGGCGGGCTAACCCTTTAAGCTCAACGGCACCAGCTGTCTACAGCATTCCAATGCTGTTAAGTTTTTCACGCTACCTAATTATAAAAGGCCGAGAAGCGATTGTCAAGAAAAAAGGTCTCTATGTGTGTTCATTCTGTGATAATGTCACCTTAAAATCATTCCGAGAAAATGTCACCTCTGCTAAAATGAAAGGATGATGCTAACAATGACACAGAAGGAACGCAACAAGCTGTACGTGGCCTGTTGCTTGCTCGACGGGAAAATGACCATCAAGGAAGCCGCAGAGATTTTAGGCCTCAGCGAACACCAGGTTATTCGCATTAAAAAGGGGGTCAAGGAGCACGGCGAGGCGTTCGTTATCCACAAAAACAGGGGCCGACGAAATATTAGCCCTCTTTTTTGCCCCTACCGAGTGTCTTGAGGGGTATTTCCAGCTTATGAAAACGGTTATCGCCAATCATGGTGTGCCTCTGGCCGTCTACACGGACCGCCACACCATCTTCCGTTCTCCCAAAGCCGACAAGTTGTCCCTGGATGATGAGTTGAGCGGTAAAACCGTCAAAACCACTCAATTCGGCAGGGCCATGGCTGAGTTAGGTATTAACCTTCTCTGGGCAAAATCTCCCCAGGCAAAAGGCCGCATCGAAAGGTTGTGGCAAACTCTGCAAAGCAGGCTCCCCGTCGAATTGCGTCTCGCCGGCATATCTACTATCGAGGAAGCAAACGCTTTCCTGGCTGCCTTCGTTGCTAAGTACAACGAAAAGTTCGCTGTCGCACCCAAAAACCCTCAGTCCGCTTTCCGCCAGTTAGAAGACAAGGTTAACCTTGATTATGTTTTATGTTTCAAAGATACCCGCCAGGTGGATAATGGTTCAACTTTTTCCTTTGCCGGCTCTCATTACAGGGTCATCCGCAATGGCAAAGTTATGCCGATAATTCCTAAGTCCAAGGTTACTGTTTTAAAAAGCCCTGAGTTCGGGTTAAAGGTGCAATACAGCGGTTCTATTTACGATGTTGAGCAGATAGAAGCACTACCCCCAAAAGAAGCGGCCCCCAAACAACCAAAAAAGCCGCGTAAGCCCTCAGTCCCAAGAGAAGACCATCCCTGGCGGAGCAACCCTGTCCGGCTCCCTAAAACCACTTACGAAGAGTCTGACCGGGAAATCCTTGAAGCGCTCTATAGTTCAAGGCTCGCCTGGCGATAGGCCGCATGCTTTGAGCCCGAGCTCCAAGCTTTTCTTAGGGGCGGCTGCTCGTTTTACCCTTGACTTGTGGGCTAAAATTGATTTGCGAGGGGGGCATAACAAGCAGCGCATGCCTCTCGCCGTCGCCCCTCGCTAATTAAACTACAGCCTACAATGTCAAGGGCAGCCGCCCCCTTTTTGTGTTGATGCCCATCTCCAGGGAGGTGACATTTTATCAGAATAAAACCACCCTCTTTTAGGTGACATTTTCATAGAATATTGACACACCGCAACCAATGGAACTGAGTTTACTAATCTGAGCAAGCACGGTATTGAAGTCTATTACGCTCATCCCTCCTCCGCCTGGTGACGGCCTACTAATGAGCATCACGATGAGTTAATCATACGGTTCATTCCGAAAGGAACGGCTATCAAGGACCTGACTTTGTCGCAAATCGAACGGGTGCAAAACTCTGGTGTAATAACCTTCCCAGGAAGATACTGGGCTACTGAAAAGCAGCGGAGCTTTTTC
>JASUSC010000022.1 GCA_030446285.1 Eubacteriales bacterium
CGTCATTCCCATTTATATTCTTCCTTTCTCCTGGTGGAACATCTCCTCTTTAAACTCAATCAGGAATTCGGCCGTCAGGTGAGTAAAGTAGACGGGAAGGCCATGGAAATCCTGGTCAATTACCATTGGCCAGGCAATGTGCGGGAGTTGGAGAACTTCCTGGGACGAGCTATGATCAACATGAAACCCCAGGAAACGGTCCTGAAAACGGGCAAGATTTTTAAATAATTTTTTTACTTCTTCAAAGTGGCATGATTTTTGCTACCGAGTAGGGGTAGCGGTACCCCCTATCAAAAGGGCCGCCGACAGGCGGTCGGCGTCGGCTGCTGATTTTTCAGCAGCCTTTTTTATTTTCCAGAAAAATCGGCATGGTTTTTGCTCGCATTCATGCAAAAGGAAAAGGAAGGATCGATGATGCGCAGTTTTCAGGAATTGATGGCAAGGGCAGTCGGGACCAGGGAGAAGGTGCTGGCGGTAGTAGCGGCCCATGACGATGACGTTCTGCTGAGTATAAAAGAAGCTTATGCCCAGGGTCTGGCCCGGGCTGTTCTCCTGGGGGACCGAGAAAAGATAGTGCGGCTGGCGGCGGAGATAAATATGGACTTCTCACCCCACCGGATTATTCACCGGCCCGACCCGGAAGAGGCTTCCCGGCTGGCAGTGTCTCTGGTGCGGGAGGGAGAGGCCGACATTTTGATGAAGGGGCTTTTGCCGTCGCCGGTTATTCTCAAAGAGATGTTACACCGGGAGCGGGGACTGCGAACGGAGAACATTTTAAGCCACATTGCCGTTTTTGAAGTACCGGGTTACGACCGCCTTTTCTTCATGTCCGATTCCGGCCTGAACATTGCTGCCCACTCTTGAGGTGAAGATAGGAATGGTGAAAAACGCCGTAGCTCTGGCCCATCGCTTGGGTATAGAACAGCCCCGCGTGGCCATAATAGCTGGTATAGAGCTGGTCAATCCTGATATGCCCAGTTCGATGGATGCCGCTTTGATTGCCAAGATGGCCGAGCGGGGTCAGATAAAGGGATGTCTAGGGGACGGGCCTCTTTCTCTGGACTTAGCCGTTTCGGAAGAGGCGGCCCGGGCCAAGGGTGTCGGCGGGGCGGTAGCTAGGCGGGCGGACATATTGATCCTGCCGGGCATCGATGCTGCCAATGTTCTCTAGAAGGCCATCGGTTTTCTGACCCGTTCTGTCATCACCGGCACTATCTTAGGGGGCAAAGCGCCCATTATCCTCACTTCGCGGGCCGACTCGGCCAAGGCCAAGCTTTATTCCATTGCTCTGAGCAGTTTGATCGTGGAAGATGGGCAGTCGGAGCGGGAGAAACCCCGGCTGGTTCAGTTTAGCCCGTGAGGAGGGAAAACTAATGAGAGATTTTCGCCTGCTGGTGATAAACCCTGGTTCTACTTCCACCAAACTGGCGGAGTTTTACGGGGAAGAGGCCGTTTGGCAGGCGACGGTCCGGCACCGGGCGGAGGAGCTGCAGAAGTTTGCGAAAATCATTGACCAACTGGACTACCGCTTTGAGATGATAGAGGAGTTTCTCCGGGAAAAAAGGGTGGATCCGGGCGAGATGGACACTTACGCCGCCCGGGGTGGAATTCTCCGGCCCCTGCCCGGCGGGACCTACGCCGTGGACGAGGTCATGCTGAACGATTTGCGTAAAGGGACTTACGGCTACCACGCGTCCAATTTAGGGGCGCTTATAGCTCACCGCTTTTCGGTACGCTACGGTAAGCCGGCTTATATCGTTGACCCGGTTACGGTGGATGAGATGGACGATGTGGCCCGGATAACCGGTCTACCGGAAATTTCCCGGGTGAGCATCTTCCACGCCCTGAACCAGAAGGCCGTCGCCCGGCGGGTGGCAGCAGAGCTGGGCAGGCCGTACCGCGAGCTGAATCTCATCGTCGCCCACCTGGGCGGTGGCATCTCCATTGGTGCCCATCGCCTGGGGCGGGTGGTGGACGTGAACAACGCCGTTACCGGGGACGGCCCCTTTTCCCCGGAGCGGGCAGGGGGACTTCCTGTCGGAGGTCTTGTCGATCTCTGCTTTAGCGGCTATACTAAAGAAGAAGTGATGCGGCGGCTGGTAGGTGGCGGTGGTCTGGTAGCCCACTTAGGGACCAGCGATGCGACGGAAGTGGAAGGGCGGATTGCCGCCGGCGATGAAAAGGCCAGGCTGGTTTACCAGGCCATGGCCTACCAGGTGGCCAAAGCCATCGGCGCCAGCGCCGTTGTACTGGAGGGCCGGGTGGACGCCGTTGTCCTCACAGGAGGCCTGGCCCATAGCGCCATGCTGACGGATTATATCCGCCGGCGGGTGGAGTTTATCGCTCCGGTACGCATTTACCCGGGAGAAGAAGAGATGCGGGCCTTAGCGGAAGGGGTCCTGCGGGTGCTGCGGGGCGAAGAGGAAGCCCGCCGCTACGGAGATAGGGCGGAGGGTGATTGGGAGTGGCAGAAAGAAAAAGTCCCCTGGGCCTATTCCCCCGCAAGGTAACGGTTATTTCCGGTGCTTTTGGCAGCGGCAAGACAGAAGTGGCTTTAAACTGTGCTTTTGCTTTAAAAAGAGCCGGGGAAGAAGTAGCGGTGGTGGATCTGGACATCATCAATCCCTACTTCCGCTCCCGGGAAGCGGAGAAGTGGCTAAAGGAGCAGGGTATCGGCATTGCCGGAGGAGCCGGTGAGGCTGGTTATGCCGATATTCCTGCTCTTTCGCCGTCTATCGTAGGGGCTTTAGAAAAACCCGGGCTCAAGGTAATAGTAGATGTAGGGGGCGACGGAGAAGGGGCGCGGGTGCTGCGGCGTTTTGCCCACCATCTGCCTCCAGGGGAGGCAGAACTGCTGGTGGTGGTCAATCCCTACCGTCCCCACAGCCGGACGGAGGCGGAAGTGACAGAGCTGGTGGGAGTGTTGGAGAGAGAAAGTGGCTTGAAAGCTGCTGCCTTGGTGGCCAATCCTCATTTAGGACGGGAGACTAGTCCTGAGGAGTTCTGGTACGGCTACCGGTTGGTGCAGGATTTCTCCCAGAAGTTGCAAATTCCCATCAGATTTGTTAGCATAGAGGTGAACCTTTACGCCCGATTACCCGCCTGCCGTATTTCCGAAGACCTTTTTCCCATCAACAGGTACATGCGTTTACCATGGGAAGTAGAGATTTAAAAAAGGAGGAACCTAAATGCCCCGCATAGTTTTTGACGAGGAAAGGTGCAAGGGTTGCGGTCTGTGTATTGATGCCTGTCCGCAGGGAATTGTGGTTTTGGCCGAGCATCTCAACCGGCAGGGTTTTCATCCTGCCACGGTAAAAGAAAGGGAGCGGTGCCAGGGCTGTGCCCTGTGTGCTGTTATGTGTCCGGACATGGTGATTGAGGTAACAAAGGGGGATGGGGATGGAAAAAGTATTAATGAAGGGTAACGAGGCTATTGGGGAGGCGGCAGTACAGGCAGGCTGCCGCTTTTTCTTCGGTTATCCCATAACACCCCAGACGGAACTGCCGGAGTACATGGCCCGTCGCTTGCCGGAGGTGGGTGGCTGTTTTCTCCAGGCGGAGAGTGAGATCGGGGCCATTAACATGGTTTACGGCGCGGCCAGTTGTGGGGAAAGGGTGATGACCTCCTCTTCCGGGCCTGGAATCAGCCTGAAACAGGAAGGAATATCCTATTTGGCCGGGGCGGAACTGCCCTGTGTAATCGTGAACATCATGCGGGGAGGACCGGGTTTAGGGAACATCGGGGCGGCCCAGGCCGATTACCTGCAGGCGGTAAAAGGGGGCGGTCACGGCGACTACCGTTTGCTGGTCCTGGCTCCGGCTTCGGTCCAGGAGCTTTACGACCTGACCATTACCGCCTTCGACTTAGCTGACACCTACCGCAATCCGGTGATGATTCTCGGCGACGGTATCTTAGGCCAGATGATGGAGCCGGTGGTATTCCGGCCGGCTGCGGAGATAAAAAAACCGGCCGGGGAAAAAGAGTGGGCGGTGACCGGGCGCAAAGGTGGACGGCCGGCCCGGCTGATTAGTTCTCTCCATATCGTTCCCGAAAACCTGGAAAAACACGTCAACAAATTGATGGAGAAATACCGCCGGATAGAGGAAAAAGAAAAACGGTGGGAAGAGTATCACACCGCTGATGCTGAAGTTCTGCTGGTGGCTTACGGCACCTCCGCCCGCATTGCCAAAGGGGCGGTGGACAGGCTCCGGCGGGAAGGGCTGGCAGTGGGGCTCTTTCGGCCCATTACTCTGTGGCCTTTCCCAGCGGCAGAGCTGGCAGCGGTGGCGGAGAACTGCCGGCAGGTGCTGGTAGTAGAAATGAGCGCCGGCCAGATGGTGGAGGATGTCCGCCTCGCCCTCGGCGGCAAACTTCCGGTCCATTTCTACGGTCGGACTGGCGGCATGTTGCCGGACCTCAATTATCTGGTCCAACTTGTCCGCGAACTGATAAAAGGGGGTGGAGGCGGTGAGTAAAGGTTTCCGGCGTCCCAAGCTTTACACAGGCAAGCCCATGCACTACTGCCCGGGCTGCACTCATGGTATTATTCACCGCCTCATTGCCGAGGTCATTGAAGAATTAGGGGTGGAGGAAAAGACCATCGGTGTGGGTTCGGTAGGCTGTTCCGTCTTTATTTACGAATATTTAGACTTGGACTTTATCCAAGCTGCTCACGGCCGGGCTTCGGCGGTGGCTACAGGGGTAAAGAGAGCCCGCCCCGATACTCTGGTTTTCACCTACCAGGGGGATGGAGACTTAGCGGCCATTGGTACGGCGGAAATAGTTCACTGTGCAGTGCGGGGAGAGAAGATTACGGTCTTTTTCATCAACAACGCCATTTACGGGATGACGGGCGGGCAGATGGCTCCCACCACCATTGCCGGCCAGAAAACTACTACCACTCCCTTCGGCCGGGATGTGACCACGGCCGGTTACCCCATTCGCATGACGGAAATGTTAGCCACCCAGGAAGGAACAGCTTACGCTGCCCGGGTATCGGTTCATGATCCCCGCCACGTGCTGGCAGCCAAGAAGGCCGTGCGTCGGGCTTTTCTCACCCAGCAGCAGGGTCTGGGATTCAGTATCGTCGAGTTCCTCTCGGCCTGTCCTACCAACTGGGGGATGCCGCCCCGGGACGCCCTGAAATGGCTGGCAGAAAATATGATTCCCACCTTCCCCTTGGGTGAAATCAAGAAGCCGGAGGGGGTGGAATAATGCTCCATGAAATTATCATTGCCGGTTTTGGCGGACAGGGTGTCCTTTCCATGGGCCAGTTGATGGCCCACGCTGGTATGATGGAAGGACGGCACGTGGCCTGGATCCCTTCCTACGGGCCGGAAATGCGCGGCGGTACCGCCAACTGCGGGGTGACTATTTCCGACAGCCCCATCAGTTGTCCGGTGGTAACCAACCCCACCTGTGCCATCGTCCTCAACAATCCTTCTCTGGTCAAATTTGCTCCCTTAGTGAAACCGGGCGGCTTACTGTTGGTGGACGGCACCCTGGTCGACGAAAAGAGCGAGCGCACCGACATTACCGCCTATTACATCCCCGCCAGCCAAATAGCCGATGAATTAGGCAATGCCCGCATTGCCAATATTGTCCTCCTGGGAGCCTTTATTACCCTGACAGGAGCGTTGCAACCGGAATCGGTTCTGGCGGCGTTAAAGAAGGTCCTGCCGGAGCGAAGGCATCATCTCATTCCCCTGAATGAAAAAGCCCTGCAAGCAGGGGTTGATTACATCCGGCGGGTTGTGGCTCAGTGCTGATTTACTTGTCGCGGGCAAAAACATGGTTACCGATTACCCTCGTGACGGGCAGGCTTTTGATCCAGGGATCGCTGGTCTTGCGGGGATTGTAGAAAAAGAGGGCGCCGCCGGAAGGATCCCGTCCCTGGAGGGCTTCTTGAGCGGCCCTGATAGCCTGCTCATCCGGTTTCAGGTTGATGGTGTTGTTCTGCACGGGGGTAAACTGATACACCGACCCGTGCTTTTCAAAAATGATGTCCCGGATGGTTTTGGGGAAGCGGGGATGGAGGAGACGGTTGACGATGACGGCTCCCACTGCCACCTGTCCTAAATATTCCTCTCCCCTGGCTTCCGCATAAATGAGGCGGGCCAGGAGGTAGATGTCTTCCGGTGTGACAGCCACCCGGAAGTTACCGGCGGGGGTTGCTGTGGCCACCGCTTCTCCCTCCGCTTCCGGAATTACCAGTTGTTGGCCGGGATGGATGATATCCCCGCATAAATTGTTGGCGGCCTTCAGTGCTTCCGCGGTGAGACCGTACCGCCTGGCGATGCGGAAGAGATTTTCTCCAGTCTGAACCACGTGGAGCTGGGAAGAAGCCGGTATTTGCAGAACTTGGCCGGCGTAGATGGTATTATCCTGTAAAGCGTTGGCTTTTTTCAACTCCTCTACCGTTACCCCAAATTTTTGGCTGATGCGGTAAAGATTGTCGCCAGTTTGAACCCGGTACGAGCTGGGCGTTGCTCCCGGCGAATTTTTTCCCGGCAGAGTGAGAAGCAACAACGTTGCCAAGCAAAGTAGGAAGAAGAAACGGCGCAAGCGCCAATCCCTCCCTGTCTAACTAAATTTAAATTTAAAGAACACCCTTTATAAATTTGCCCACCGGCACCAAAATTAAAACATGCTGGGAACAATCGGGGCTGATGCCATGGATTCAGTAACGCGGGTACAACTGGCTTTATCCGGCAAGCAACCGGATCGGGTGCCCTGGGGGGAATTAACCGTACCCCTGGGACTGGTGGAGCGTTTCGCTAACGCCTCTCGGCTGAAAGAAGCACCTGTCGCGGAACAGGTAGAAGCCAAGGCGGAGTTCCTGCACCGCCTGGGAATGGATATCGTGGTGGTGGAGGCTTATACCTGGCAGGATGGCTACGCCCGTTTCCGGCCGGAGGCGGTGGAAGAAGTTCGGCTCTGGCGGCAGACGGGAGAATTTTATGTCCTGGGCCTCATCAACGGCGGGCTGGGACAGGCTCTCCGTACCTACGGCTTAGAGGAAGTCCTGAAAATCATTGACCTGGCGGCGGAAGAGGTGGCTCGGATAGTTGCTACCATGATGGAAGAAAACCTGGTTATGGCCAGGGAACTCATAACTGCCGGGGCTCAGGGGATAATAATCGGTGACGATTTTGCCTACTCCTGGGGGCCTTTTCTTCCTCCTTACCTCCTGCAGCAGGTGTCTTTTCCTTATCTTAAAAAAGCCATTGCCGAACTAAAACAATATCATTTACCGGTTATCTTCCACGCCTGCGGCAACATCAGCGGCGTCCTTGACGAGCTGGTCACCTTTGGTTTTGACACTCTTCATTCCCTCCAGCCTACTGCCGGGATGAAGATCGAAGAAGTTAGGAAAAAGTATGGCGCGAAAATATCCCTCTGGGGTAATCTGGATATAGAGCTCCTTTATCAAAAAGACGAAGAGGGACTGGAGAAGGCGGTACGCGAGTTGATGGCGGAAGTAGCTGCGGGAGGCGGTTATATTTTCGGAACCTCCAGCGGCCTTGACGAAGGAGTGGATCCGGAAGCCCTGACATATCTCGCGAAACTGCTGCAGAAATACGGCAGCTATGAGTGAGTTTTTTCTTTTGGGAAGGGGAAAAGAGCATATATTTATAGAGAAAATGCAAAGGGGGAGAATGGGATGAAAGTCCAGCGCAAGCCCCATACTACCTTTTTTCCGGTGCCGCCGGTGCTGGTTACGTCCCAGGCGGAGGGGTTCAGACCCAATATAATTACCGTCGCCTGGACCGGGGTGGTTAATTCCGAACCACCCATGGTCAGCGTCAGCATCCGTCCTGACCGGCATACATACCGGCTGATTAAGGCATCGGGGCAGTTTGTCGTCAACATTGCCCGGGCCGACCAGGTGCGGGAAGTGGACCTCTGCGGCGTTTATTCCGGACGGGACACGGATAAGTTCAAACTCACGGGTTTTACCCCGGTTAAGGCCAGCCGGGTGGATGTACCTTTGATTAAAGAATGTCCGGTGAACTTAGAATGTGTGGTGCGGCAGAGTTATCTTTTAGGTTCCCACGAGATTTTTATCGGCGAAGTGGTGGCGGTACACGCCGACGAAGAGTACATCGATGAACACAATCTCATCGATGTTGCCAAGGTTAACCCCTTGGCCTACGCTACCCCCCATTACTGGAGCTTAGGTCAAACCCTGGGCCTTTATGGTTTTACCAAAAAAGAGAAATAGGAGGGATGAGGGTGGTTGCGGAAGTTTATTTTACCGATATGCGAGCCCGCCAGGGGCTCAATATGCTGGACAAGTTAGAGCGGCTTTTTGATGCGGCCGGCTTGGAGGAAATAATTTCCCCGGGGGATCTGGTAGCGCTGAAGGTTCATTTTGGCGAGCGGGGTAACACCGGCTATGTGCGGCCTCAGTTTGTCCGCCGCATCGTGGATAAAGTCAAAGCCCGCGGCGGGAAGCCCTTTCTGACCGATGCCAACACCCTCTATGTGGGCAGCAGGGCCAATGCGGTGGACCACATCCAGACGGCCATCGAAAACGGTTTTGACTTTGCCGTGGTGGGAGCTCCTATTGTCATTGCCGACGGGCTGACCGGCAAGGACTACCGCCACGTGGAGATCAACGGCAAACATTTCCGGGAAGTAAAAATCGGTACGGCCGTGCTGGACGCCGATGCCCTTATCGCTATTACCCATTTTAAAGGTCACGAAATGACCGGTTTTGGCGGCACGTTGAAGAACTTAGGTATGGGGCTGGGCAGCCGCAGCGGCAAGCAGCAGATGCATTCTGACGTCAAGCCCCAAGTCGACCCGGAAAAATGTATCGGCTGTGAGAAATGCCAGGAATGGTGTCCGGGAGCTGCCATTTACACCGAAGGCGGAAAGAGCGTTATTGCCAAGGACAAATGCATCGGCTGCGGTGAGTGTACCGTCACCTGCCCGGTGCGGGCTATCGCCATTCGTTGGGAAACGAAACCCGACGTTATTCAGGAAAAGATTGTGGAATACACCATGGGGGTATTGAAAGGGAAGGAAGGAAAGGCCGGGTTCATCACTTTCCTCACCAACGTTACGCCCGACTGCGACTGCTGCAGCTGGAGCGATGCTCCTGTGGTGGCGGATATCGGTATTCTGGCTTCCAAGGACCCGGTAGCATTGGATCAGGCCTGCGTTGACCTGGTGTTTAAGGCCCGGGGCAACCCGGCTTCCGCTTTGGGCCGTGACGACGTGGAGGACAAGTTCCGGGCCCTGCACCCGGACATTGATTGGCGGGTACAGTTAGAGTACGGGGAAAAAATGGGCCTTGGCACAAGGGAGTACAGGCTTATCAAGTTATAATTGGAGTTTTTCGCGGAAAAGGGCTGCTGGCCTTAGGGGCCGGCAGTTTCTTGTTTTTTTGGCCAGTACCTTGCCTGGCTGATTGTGGAAAAATTTTGCTCTGCCAGGGAATTTTTTTATAAAAAAATGTGCAATTTGCGAAATGAGAAGAAGGATTTTTCCCCGAAAAAGAGAATTAATTTATGTAGTAAACTACTGGAAAGAGACCCATTTGAAGGGGGGGGAATACCAGAAAAAGAAAAAATTTACAATAGCTAAAGGGCGGTTACTGGGTGCGTAAGGGTAGGAGGGAGAATATGAAGCTGAAGATAGGGCAAAAAATGGGCTTGCTGGTGGTGGGACTGTTACTGATTGCAGTGGCGGTTGGCGTCATTGGGCTGGTCAACCTGAACCGCTTGGAGCAGAATTATGAGGATGCTGTTGTGCGGCGCTTAAAGAATGAAAGGTTGATGCAAGAACTGGAATCACGGCAGTTTGCCTTAGAGGGAATGTTGCGGGCCTACCTTCTGTATGGTAATGAAGATTACGCCCGCTCTTTTGAAGAGGAGGAGAAAGCCTTTCAGGAAGTCTGGCAGCAGTTGCGAGCGGATGTGAAGAGGCAGGAAACGATAACTATGGTGGAAAATCTCAAGGCCCAGCATGAAAAGTATGTGGGAGAAGCCCGGAAAGCCATCGCTCTTTGCCGGGAAGGCAAAAAAGAAGAAGGAGTGGCTGTAGCAAAAGCGGCGGCAACCTATGCCCAGGAGATTCGGAAAATTAATCAGGAATTTAAAAATTTTATGGACCAGTCAGTCCAAGAGGCAGAAGATGCGGTTGCTGCCACTACACAGCGGATTTGGATTCTTAGTATCTCAGTTCTGGTGGCGGGAATAGCTGTGGGGTCGGGGGCCGCCGTCTATGTAACCCGGCGCATCACCCGGCCGCTGACGGCTATGGCGCACGTGGCAGGAGAGGTGGCCAAGGGTAACCTGCGGGTAGAGCTGCCGGTGGTAAACACCGGGGACGAGGTGGAAGAACTGCGCAGGGCTTTTGAACGCATGGTGAAGGATTTGAATGCGCTTATCAAACAGATGCGGGAGTCAACCGAGACAGTAGTATCCACCAGCGAAGAGTTGGCAGCCACCACAGCCCAGGTTTCCCAGGCTGCCCAGCAGGTGGCCGGGGCCATCAGCGAAGTGGCCCGGGGAGCATCCAGCGCCAGCGTTGAAATCAGTGAAACGCAGAATCTTACTGAACGCTTTGCCGCCCTTGTCAGCAGTATTGGCCAGAGGACGGAAGAACAGAAGCAACAGGTAGCGGCGACCGTGGCTATTGTGAACCAGATGGCCAAGGCTATTGATGACGTGGCGGCCAGAACCCAGGACGTGGCCAAAGGGGCGGAGGAAATGACGGCGGCAGCCAGCAGGGGCGGCGAAACGGTGAAAAAGGCTATTGCTGGTATGGAAGGGATCCGGCAGGTAGTTTTTGCCAGCGCGCAAAAGATTCAGGAGCTTGGTGCCCGTTCCCAGCAGATCGGGGAAATTATCCGGGTTATTGACGAGATCGCTGAGCAGACCAATCTGCTGGCCTTGAACGCCGCCATTGAAGCAGCTCGAGCCGGAGAACACGGCAAGGGTTTTGCCGTGGTAGCCGACGAGGTGCGAAATTTGGCCGAGCGCACTGCCAAGGCTACCAAGGAAATTGCCGATCTCATTACCACCATTCAGCAGGAGACGGCAGAAGCGGTCAAAGCCATGGAGAATGGCAATCGGGAGGCGGAAGCCGGGGCGGCCCTGGCAGAAGAGGCCGGTAGGTCGCTGCAGGAGATTCTCAGCAAAGTTCAAGCGGCGGTGCAGCAAATCGAGGGGATTACGGCGGCGACGGAGGAACTGGCGGCTGGCAGCGGCGAAGTGGTAAGAGCAATGGAAAAGGCGGAGGAGATTTCCGAGCAAAACCGGGAGGCTGTAGGTGACATCGACGCCGGCATTCGGCAAATCCTCCAGAACATTAGTAACATTGCCTCGGCGGCTGCAGAAAGTGCAGCAGCGGCAGAAGAGGTAACGGCTTCTACTGAAGAAATCACTGCTTCCAACGAAGAAATTGCCTCCGCTGCCCAGACCCTGGAGAAGATGGCTCTGGAGTTACAGCAAGTTCTCGCCAAGTTTCAAATTTAGAAGTGGGATGTCGGAAGGTGGAAGGTTGGGCTTACAGTGGTTGCGGAGAACCATGTCCCTCGGGGCATGGTTTTTGCTTGTTCTTATGCTACTCATCGTTGCCCAGTAGCCGGCGCCTCCTTTTTGCGGGGGCAAAAAACCGGCGGGAGCAAAATCCTCTGGACAAGGGAGGACGCAGGTGATAAAATGGCCGTGGGGGAGAAGAGAAGAGCGGAGCGGAGGCAGGAGGCTTGGCAGAAAAAGGGAAGAAAGCGTCCAACCAGGCGTACTGCCTGGTTTTTTTCTTGTGTTGCCGGGATTAAGGTAAGGAGGCAGAGATAATGAAGAAACGGCAGCTTTTAATGGGCAACGAAGCCATTGCTCGAGGAGCGGTAGAAGCAGGGATTAAAGTGGCGACGGCCTACCCTGGCACTCCTTCCTCGGAGGTTTTCGCCACCCTCGCCCGCTTTGCGCGCAAATACGGGTACTATGCGGAATGGTCGGTAAACGAAAAGGTGACCCTTGAGGTTGCAGCGGGGGCGGCTTATGCGGGGGCGCGGGCGATAACTTCGATGAAACAAGTGGGTTTGAATGTGGCTGCCGACCCACTCATGACCCTCGCTTACATCGGGGTAAAGGGAGGACTGGTGGTGGTAGTGGCCGACGATCCGGGCCCCCACAGTTCCCAGAACGAGCAGGACACCCGTCTTTTTGCCCGTCTGGCCAAACTCCCTGTCTTTGACCCCGCTACTCCCCAGGAAGCTAAGGACATGACGAAAGCGGCCTTTGACCTTTCGGAAAAGTTCCGGCTCCCCGTGATTTTGCGGCCCACCACGCGGGTATGTCACGTGTGCCAGGATGTGGAGATCGACGAGATCGTGACGCTCCAGCGGGAGTATGTTTTTCACAAGAGTCCGGAATGGGTAATTTTCCCCAATTTAGCTTACGAAAAGCACAAACACCTTAACCGCCTGCAGCAGGAAATAGCGGACTATTTTAGTCAACTTCCTTTTAACAGGCTGGAGTTAAAAGGACGCGTAGGAGTAGTAGCGGCGGGAGTCAGTTATACCTACGTACGGGAAGCCTTGGCAGATCTCGGCGAAGAAGATATTTCGCTCCTGAAGATCGGCACACCCTACCCCCTGCCGGAAGACCCTGTTCTGCGCCTGCTGTCGCAGGTGGAAAGGGTGCTGGTGGTGGAAGAGCAGGAACCGGTAGTGGAAGAGCAGCTCATCAGGATAGCCTGGCGGCACGGCCTTAAGGTGGAAATAAAAGGGAAGTACGACGGTCTTGTGCTGCGGGAAGGGGAACTGAACGTTGATAAGGTGCGGGCGGCTCTGGCTGCTTTTTTGGGCCGGGAAATACCGGTAGAAACTCCGCCGGCAGGTCCTCCCCTGCCCCGGCGGGCACCGATTCTCTGCGCCGGTTGCCCCCACCGGGCTTCTTTTCTGGCTGTAAAGGAGGCGCTGGTGGATACGCCGGCGGTTCTGGCCGGGGACATCGGCTGTTACACCTTGGGGTACGCCCCGCCCTTAAACGCCATGGACACCTGCCTCTGCATGGGAGCGAGCGTCACCATTGCCTCCGGGCTGGCACGGGTGGAAAAGGGAGTGAAGCACCTGGCCTTTTTGGGGGATTCGACTTTCTTCCATACGGGGCTAGCGGGCCTAGTGAATGCCGTTTACAACCGGGCCGATATTACCCTCGTCGTTCTGGACAATAGGACTACGGCCATGACAGGACATCAGCCCCACCCCGGTTTGCCGCTAACGGCCATGGGCGAGGAAAGCAAACCTATCAACATTGCCACTGTGTGCCGGGCGATAGGGGTAGAGGTGGTGAGGGAGGTAAATCCCTTCCATTTCCGGGAAGCGATAGCGGCGGTAAAAGAAGCGGTGAACCATCCCGGTCCGGCGGTGGTGATAATGAGTGCTCCCTGTGTGGCGTTGTATAAGCCGGAAAAACTTTGTGTGGTCACAGAGGAATGTACTGGCTGCCGGCAGTGCGTGGACGTGCTGGGGTGCCCTGCTCTAGTGCCGGGAGAAGAGAGGATGACCATTGAGGAAAAATGCACTGGTTGCGGTCTCTGCCGGGAAGTTTGCCCGGTGGGGGCCATTGAGGAGGTGGCGCGATGAGCTTGGACATTGTTATTGCCGGCGTAGGGGGGCAGGGAACGGTTCTGGCTTCCCGCATCATTGCCAGCGCCGCCATGAGGGCGGGAGAGAAAGTATTTACCTCCGAGACTATCGGCATGGCCCAGCGGGAAGGCAGTGTCGTAAGCCAGGTGCGGATAGGGGAACCGCTCTACGGGCCACAAATTCCGGATGGGAAGGCGGAAATTCTCCTCGGCTTGGAATTAGCGGAAGCCGTGCGCGCTTTGCCCAAGCTAAAACCCGGCGGGATGGCGATTGTCAATTCTGCCTGTCTCATTCCCCCTTCTGTGGCGAGGGGAGAATCGGTATACGACCGGGAAGCCCTGCAGAACTACCTGCGGGAGAAGACCGGCATCTGTTATCTTTTCGATGCCTTTGATCTGGCGCGGGAAGCGGGAAATGTAAAAAGCGCCAACGTAGTGATGTTAGGAGCGTTTTCCTGCCTGCCCGGCTTGCCTTTCACCGCCGAGCAGTTGCTGGCGGCAGTTTTAGCGGCGGTACCGCCGCAGACGGGGGCGGTGAACGAAAAAGCTTTTGCTTTGGGCAGACAGGTAATGGGAGGTAAGTGACCATGGAAGCGGCGAAGAAGTTAGATTTAGCAGCTCTTTACCGGCAGCAGGAAGAAAAACTGCGGCAATTGGTGGCTCGGCTGTACGAAGATTCTCCTTTTTACCGGGAAAAGCTTAGGGCAGCGGGGATTGTCCCGGAAGACATCCGCACGGTGGCGGACTTAGAAAAAGTGCCCATGACGGACAAGCACGAACTGCGGGATGCTTACCCGTTAGGGCTCATGGCCGTGCCCGAAGAAGAAGTGGTGAGAATTCATTCCTCCTCCGGTACTACGGGCAAACCCATCATCGTTCCTTATACCCGCAATGACGTGGAGATCTGGGCGGAAATGATGGCCCGCTGTCTTGCTATGGCAGGGGTAACCAACCGGGACCGGGTGCAGATTACCCCCGGTTACGGTCTCTGGACAGCCGGGATAGGATTTCAGGCGGGAGTGGAAAAGCTGGGAGCTATGGCCGTCCCCACCGGTCCGGGTAACACAGAAAAGCAATTAGAGATGATGGTAGATTTGGGGACCACCGTTCTTATCGGAACTTCTTCTTATGCCCTTCTCCTGGCCGAAGAAGTGCAGCGGCGGGGACTCAGAGACAAAATTAAACTGCGAATAGGTATATTCGGCTCCGAGCGGTGGGGCGAAAAGATGCGCCGCCGTATTGAGGAGTATTTAGGGATTGAAAGCTTTGACATTTACGGCCTGACGGAAGTATACGGCCCTGGCATAGCCATTGACTGTCCCCAACACAAGGGTCTTCATTTCTGGACCGACCACCTGCTTTTTGAAATAATCGACCCGGTAACGGGTAAGCAGCTTCCTTCCGGGCAGCAGGGGGAGTTGGTAATAACTACGCTGAGCAAGGAAGGAATGCCCCTCCTCAGATACCGGACGCACGATATAACCTGCATCAAAGAGGAACTGTGCCCCTGCGGTAGTCCTTTCCCCATGATCGAGCGGGTACTGGGCCGAACGGACGATATGATCAAAGTGAAGGCGGTGAACATTTACCCCGGTCAAATCGATGACGTTTTAAAACACACTCCCGGCGCCGGCAGCGAATACCAGATTATCCTCACCCGCGAGAATGGTCGGGACCGCATGCTGGTGAAAGTAGAAGCGGAAGCGGGAGAAAACTTGGAGAGAGTGGCGGCGGAATGTCGGAAACAGATCAAAGCGCGCATCGGCATTACCGTCGATGTGGAAGCAGTGCCGGCGGGAACGCTTCCCCGTTCGGAAAAGAAGACCAAAAGAGTGTTTGATCTCCGCGACCTCTAATTCTTCCTGAACTTTTTCCTCCAGGAACAGGACGGTTGTAGCCAGGTTTCTGGAGGGTGTTTTTTTAAAAATATAGCCTGCTGCCTTATCCGGGTAAGTTGACGACGGTTGACTTTCCTTCCCTTGCCGGGAGGGAAAAAATGTAATATAATAAAAGCAAGCGGTTGTGGTCGGCTTTTTCTTTTTTTGGGGGATTTGTGGGGCGGAGCGGAAAAATCCAGCGAAAATGGAGGTGCATAGATGGGTGTAAAAGAACAAAAAGTTTCCCTGATACCTCTGGGCGGCTTGGGGGAAATAGGGAAAAATATGATGGCGGTCCGCTACGGGGACAACATTCTTGTCATTGACGCTGGTTTGATGTTCCCCGAGGAGGACATGCCCGGTATCGATGTGGTCATCCCGGACATTTCCTACCTGGTGGAAAACCGGAACCTGGTGCGGGGAATAGTCCTCACCCACGGGCACGAGGACCATATCGGTGCCTTGCCCTACGTTCTCAAACAGATTAACGTTCCCATTTATGGTACGGGACTGACTCTGGGTATTTTGGACGGAAAATTAAAAGAACAGAACATGGCCGGAGTTGCCAAACTGAACCGGGTCAAGCCGGGAGATACAGTGGAGATCGGACCTTTTCGAGTGGAATTCATTCGTGTCAGCCACAGCATCCCTGATGCGGTGGCCCTGGCCATTCATACGCCGGTAGGGGTTATTCTCCATACCGGCGACTTCAAATTCGACCAGACTCCGGTGGACGGACAGGTGACGGACTTTCACCGCCTGGCCGAGCTAGGACAGAAGGGGGTCCTGGTTCTCCTTTCTGACAGTACCAACGCCGAGCGGCCGGGTTACACCATGTCGGAACGGGTGGTAGGGCACGCTTTTGAAGAGGTTTTTAGCAAGGCCAAAGAGCGGATCATCATCGCCAGCTTCGCTTCCAACGTTCACCGGCTACAGCAGGCCATTACCGTGGCCCACAAGTTTCGGCGCAAAGTTGCCGTAGTGGGACGCAGCATGGTGAACGTGGTTAACATTGCTGCCGAACTCGGCTACCTGCAGATTCCCAAGGACACCATGATCGAGCTGGACGAAATCGACCGCTATCCAGCCAGGCAGGTGGTGATCCTTACCACGGGTAGCCAGGGAGAGCCCATGAGCGCCCTTACCCGTATGGCTCTTTCGGACCACAAACGGCTGGAAATTTACCCGGGCGACACGGTAATTATTTCTGCTACTCCCATTCCCGGGAATGAGAAAATGGTGGCCCGCACCATTGACCACCTTTTCCGTTTAGGGGCGGATGTCATTTACGAACCTTTCTCCGGGATTCACGTATCCGGCCACCCCAGCCAGGAAGAGCTCAAATTGATGATAAATCTTACCCGGCCCCGTTTCTTCGTCCCGGTACACGGGGAGTACCGGCATCTGGTGAAACACGCCCAGATAGCGGTGGAAGTGGGGATACCCCGGGAGAACATCTTTATCGCTGAAAACGGCCAGATTTTAGAGTTTACGCGGAAAAAAGGACGGGTGGCCGGCAGGGTTACCGCCGGGCAGGTGCTGGTAGACGGACTCGGTGTGGGCGATGTAGGAAACATTGTCTTGCGCGACCGGAAACAGCTTTCTCAGGACGGTATTCTGATCGTGGTGGTAACCATCAACAAAGAAACCGGGTCCATTATCGCCGGACCGGACATCGTTTCCCGGGGTTTTGTGTACGTGCGGGAGTCGGAAGAGCTGATGGACGAAGCCAAGGTAAAAGTCCGCAATGTCCTGGAGAAATGCCAGGAACGGGGGGTAAGCGACTGGGCCAATATCAAAGCCAACGTCCGCGACGTGCTGGGCAAGTATCTTTACGACAAAACGCGGCGCCGTCCCATGATTCTCCCAATAATCATGGAGATTTGATACCCGGAGAAAAGCGAACCACCCTCCCAGGCAGGGTGGTTTTGCTTCTGGGACTGGAAAAACTGACTTTAATTTTGGCCGGAGAAAGAGGTGAGACTTTTGGCCAATCGCACTGTAGTATACCGACTCAACACCGCCGAAATGCCCTCCTGGCGGGTGGCGGTGGAAGGAGAAGATGATGTCCCTCTTCTGGAAGCAGTGGCGATGCTCCTGGAAGAGGGAGAGGCTCCGGAAGGGGTGGCAGAAGCAGTTTTAAACTATTTCGCCGAAGGTCCGGAGGGAGTGGAATACATCACGGAATTTTCCACCCTGTGGGAGATGTTCGACGACCTGGAAGTTATCACTGCCGGTCTGCCGGAGTCGCTGCGGGAACGGCTTTTGAACGACGATCCGGTGGAAGGATCATTTCCCCCGGAGTTTAACAGTTTGCTGCGGGTGTTAAATTTTCCCGGCTGGTATTTTCTTACCCGGGAGGAAATAGAAATGATGGCGGAGAAGTTCCGGCAGACGGAGGAAGAAAAACTTAACTGTCCCTTTATCTGGAAGGAAATTTTTGCCGTTACCGCCGAAAGGGACTGGGATGTAATTCTCTTTGCCACTTTAAGCTAAAAATGAAAAAGCCCGCCGGTTATAACCCCGGCGGGACTGGTTGAAAAGTTCAACGGGATGTGAAACCTGGAGTAAAAAATATTGGCAGCAGGTAAAAGTAAAAAGAAGGGTGCTTCTCTCTTTGCAGGATGTTTGCCTTGTGCTAAGATAGGGGATGGATGTTAATTTAGCTAAGTTGATTATTTGCAAACGGAAAAGGGGGATTAATTTTGCAAAAAAGATTTAGGAGTCACTTAGTAGTCATAGGGGTTGTTTTGGCGATAGCTTTAGTCCTGCGATTTATGGTTATGGCAGTCCATGGTGTTGATTTTACCCTCCATAGCGACGACGAAGGATATATTCGCAACGCCAAAACATTGATCGCAACGGGAAAGCTCACCTATCATCGCCCAGATGAACCCACGGTCTACATAATGCCGGGGATATCTTTTTTTCTGGCAGCGTTTTTCGTAGTATTTGGGAAGGGTACCGGCGGCTTGTTGGCAGCTAAAGTAGCGAATATATTAATAGGTGTTACCGGGGTATTCGGCCTTTACCTCATCGGGCGAGAAATTTGGAATCATGTTGCCGGGGTGATAGCGGCATTTTTAATGGCCGTTTATTTTTTGGCTATGGCAACTCTTTGAGATAGAGAAAGGCACAAACATTATCACCGGCAGGGTGTTCAGCTACTTCAGTGTCCAGCAGGCTATAAGACCACAGGGGAGGGAATACTGGCAGCGGGTAGAGGTGGGAAGAGAAAACGAGGAGAAGTTTTGCGGAGATAATCAGCGAACTGAGAAGGAAACACCCGCCGGAGGAAGTTGTGCGGCTGGGGGGACGTGGTTTTCTCTACTACCACTTCGGCTGGTCTATGGGGAATAATATATAGAGCGGTAAAGAAATAAAACGCTGCAGTTCTGAAATTCTGGGCCCGCAGAACAATGTCAGACAAAACCAGAACTACTCGGGCAGAAAGAAAGGTAAAATATACCTGCAGGCACTGCCTGCAGGCTTTTTTCGATTTAAGGGGAAGCAACAGACAGAAGGGATGGCAAAGCATCATTTAGATTTGTTTGATATTTTGATATTTTGCAAGAAAAGTGAGAGGAAATGTCAGTGGTGGCGAAGAAAACTTAAGTAAGTGATCAACCTTACCAGCGAGGCGAGGAGAAAGTTGATTCTAAAATGCTTCATACGGGAGGGTCTGGCCACCAAATGATGGGCGTCAACGGAAAATTTGGTGTGTCGGGGCGTACCAAATGGACCGGAAGGCAATCCCATGCGTCCGGAGACGCACCCAACCGCCTGGCCGCGGATAGGGACAGATGGGTGGTGGAACGAATGCGAGCGGCACTCCAGAAGAAGAAATCATGGTGGAAGTTTTGGAACCGATAGGTTACAATGGAACCGAGGAGAAAATCCAGTTAAGCCCAGAAAGGAGGAAAAACTTTGCTCAGTTATGGACTGTTTGACGGTGTGGCGCGCCGTGACCACCTGGTGGCCGCCGCCGTTCTCGGACCGGATGACTACAGGGAGATATACGGCAAGGGCATGGAAGACTACCTTGACTACCTTCTGGAGCTGGAAGACACGCTACTGGATGTGGATGGCACCGTCAAGGTGGTGAGGGTGCCGTTCCACCGGGAAATGTATCGGGAATGGCTTGAGCATTCCACATGGCAGGACGGACCCGAGGCGCGTTCTGCGTGGGCCTTAGAGGTAGCGCAAAACGTGGAAAGTTACGAGCGCCTCCGGGCTGAGCGGCCGGTACTGCCGCGAGCTCCCGAAGAGGAAAGAGAAGTGGTAGAGGTACTCTACCTCCCTTGCCCCCTTCTATGTTATAACGAGGAAGACCTCCAGAGGCTATCCCGCCAGCTGGACGGCCAGGCTCTAGCTCGCCTATGGGACAAGATTATGGCCTGGATTCCTCCGCTTCCCCCATACAGGAAGCTGTCCAGGCTCCGTGCTCGCGGGCTAACGCTCGCATTTGGGGACCGCCTGATTGAACCTGCTGACGTTTACGAACTCGAGCATCACTTCACATCACTCCTGCTGGGTGGCAGCGAATCAGGTATAGCGAAGGTCCCCCGGCGGTTCCGGATTAAGGTTCCTGAACTTGAGATAGAAGTTTACCCCCTGCTCATTGCCGTGCTCTTGCCCCTGGTGCTGCGCGGGGCGGAAGAAGATGTGGAGTTCCTGGCGGAGTGGCTTACCGAAAAGTTCGTGCCGGGGACCACGGTCAGCGAAGAGGTGAGGGCAGTGCTGCGGTCTGCCGGTTGGGAGGGTGAGAAGGCCGGCCCTCCCGGCCCCCTACTCACAGCTCGAGGCGTGCCGGGATACCTGGAGGCGCTGTTTGAAAAGTACGAGCCCGAGGAAGAAGAAGGCGGGCCCGACGATGGGAGGGGTTCTCGGAGGAGGACTATCAGGAGAGTGAAGTAAAGCTAAATCTTGACACGGATCCCATAAAATGTAGACTTGCATGTGTTAGTTCTATGCTTTACAATGAGATTATGGTTATTTTTAGAGAAGACCCACGGTAAAAGTCAAGGACCAGGAAATGGAATTTAGGAAAGTAGGGGTTAAAAAAGGCAATAATAACCCCCTCCAAAATTTCAGCTATAATACCAGCTGCCGAGATAGGGCCAAGGCCTTTTACGCTGGTCAGAGTTTGAGGTATGGCTTCTAATTTTCGACAAATGACCTTATCCAGTTGTTTGAGCTGCCTTTTGAGGTGGTCAATATTCTGCAGAGTAAGGGAAAGAGCCACCTCACAAGCTGCGAGCATTTTAGGATTAAGGCGGTAGGCACGGCGGGCAGCCCGTTTTAGGGCCCTAGCCATATCCTCAGGTGGGGCTAATTTGTTGTTACTTTTGAGTCAAATCCTTGAAATGTCTAAGAAATGCTTAAACTTGAAATATCTAAAATGCTTAAAAAGAAAGTAGTAGGTGAGAGGAAAAATGGAGCAGGAGCTTGATCTCAGAGAGTATTTGGAGATTATTGCCAAACGAAAAAAATTGCTCATCCAAGTTCCTTTGGTTGCTGTCATAGTAAGTGCTATTATAAGCCTTTTCTTTCTGAAGCCGGTTTACGAGGCTTCTACTACTTTGATGGTTGGTAAATCCTTGGCTGCAAAGAAAGACGGTGCTATAGATGTAGTAGATTACAACACCATCCTGGCCAACAAGCAGTTGGCTAAAACCTACGGGGAAATAGCCAAAAGTCGTACCGTAGCTCAAGCAGTCATTGAAGCCTCTGGAGTTCAAATGGAAGTGGAAGAGCTGCAGAAGATGATTGATGTTGCCCCCGTAAAGGATACCGAGCTTTTAAAGATCAGTGTGCGCGATACTGATCCCAGGCGAGCGGCATTGCTGGCTAATACTTTAGCCAAGGAATTTTCTCGTCGGGTCATCGAGATTATGAAAGTGGATAATGTTAATATAGTGGATCCGGCCATTGTTCCAGCGAAGCCTATTAAACCCCGGCTGGTTTTAAACATGGTTGCAGCTGGAATATTTGGATTGATAGCGGCTGTTCTCCTCATCTTTCTTTTAGAACAGCTGGATACGACTATTAAGACCAAAGAGGAAGCCGAAAGGCTTCTAGATCTCCCGGTACTAGGGGTTATTCCCCGGAGTGATGAATAAAAGACAGACAGGGTGGTGTAGCGTTGAAACACGAGAAATTAATAACCCATACCAATCCCAAGTCTCCCGTTGCTGAAGCCTATCGTACTCTACGGACCAACATCCAGTTTTCTAGCTTGGACAGGCCTCTCAAGACCATTGTGGTGACTAGTGCTGGGCCTGGAGAAGGGAAAAGCACAATTGTTGCTAATTTTGCTATTACCTTAGCTCAGGCTGGTCAGAGGGTTATTCTGGTAGACTGTGATTTGAGGAAGCCGCGCTTGCACAAACTTTTTGGTATAAGCAGGAATGGGCTTACCAACGTTTTAGTAGGAAATCTGCCTATAGAAGAGGTTTTATGGCCCACGGCTGTTCCTGGTCTCCTGCTTATTCCTTCCGGTCCGTTGCCCCCCAATCCAGCTGAACTTTTGGGTTCGCAGAAGATGCAGAACTTTATTGAGCAGGTCAGTAAGATGGGTGATATAGTTTTATTTGACACTCCTCCGGTAATTGCAGTTACTGATGCTGCTCTTCTGGCGTCCCGGGTAGATGGAGTTCTCCTCGTTCTACGGGCGGGTGAGGTAGACCGGCGGATGGCCCTCCAGGCCAAAGAGGCTTTGGAAAACGCCAGAGCTAGGATAATAGGGGTAGTATTGAATGATGTCGAAAACAGCGGCGGGAGTGGCTATTACTATTATTACGGCGAGGGAGGAAAGCGGAGGAGAAAAGGCAAAGTAAATATTTTGGCTAGAGATTAAATTCAAACCCGGCGTTGTACTTTTGATGCCGATCAGGCCAGAACTGGCTTTGTTGTAGATAGGATATTCAGGGAGAGGGCAGCATTATTGTTTGCGAAGGGGTTATATATGCCTTTTTTTGATTTTTTAAAATTTTATTTTACTTCTGTGCGTTTTTCTTTGGTTTTTGAAATGGAATCTCCCAGTATTTCCGAGTATAATCCCAAAATATTTTACAAATCTTCCTAAAATTCGTGAAAGTGTTGAGGCCTTTTTCTTCTCTCCGGACAAAGGGGTAGTCGTTTCTAATGATATCCGGAAAAACCAGTTCCGACGTCTTAGCTTTTCCGTTGCAAAGCTAATGTAGTGCGACAGTGGATTCATTTCTCGGTTTTTCAGCCCTAATTTCCCCGGCGAAAGGTGGTGTCGATCTTGCTGGACCTCCATTCCCACATCCTTCCCGGGCTAGATGACGGCCCGGAAACTACTAGCGAGGCGTTGCTCATGGCCAAACTGGCCTCCGATGACGGAATCCGTGGAATGGTGGTTACTCCCCATATCATGAGAGGGGTATATACCAACAACCGGGACACCATCCTTTCGGCCCTGGAGGCTTTCCAGAGGAGAATCCGACGAGAGGGTATTGACCTTGACTTGCTCCCGGGGAGCGAAGTTTTCCTCGACCATGAAACCCTTGACCTCTTTGCCCGGGGGGATCTTGTGACCATCAACGACAAGGGGCGTTTTCTCCTGCTGGAATTCGGCTTTCAAACCATTCCTAGTTGTACTGAGGACGTCCTGTTCCACCTTATGATCAAGGGGGTTGTTCCCATTCTGGCCCACCCAGAACGGAACAGGAGCATTATAGAAAACCCGGAGATACTGGCCGACTTTGTTGACCGGGGAGTATTAGTGCAGCTTAACGCAGGAAGCCTTCTGGGAAGCTTTGGTCCCGAGGTCAAAAAAACGGCCGAGCTTCTTCTCTTGCACGGTTTAGCTCATGTCGTGGCTACTGATTGTCATTCTGCGGAAAACCGGCGTCCCCTTCTACGGAGGGTACGGAATAAGATTGCTGACCTGGCGGGGGAAGAAACGGCTCAAGCACTTTTAGAGATAAACCCAGCTCGCATTATTGATGGAAAAGACC